>JAGQWV010000391.1 GCA_020437045.1 Saprospiraceae bacterium
GCTCCAGATATTCGATGATATCTTTGGTATAGATGATCTTTTGATGATTTCCCAAAAGTTTGGGTGTGACGACTTCGCTGCGTAGGTCCGGGTGTTCATATTGAAATCCAATCAGTTGAATACCTTTCTTCCCGGTAAAGTCGGGCAAGTCAATCTGATAATTTCCATTATCAAATGATTTTGAGTAGTAGATGTGTTGCGCATCACCTACATATCCACCTAGTACATTCATTTGCAAGGGGGTTCCGTCGGGATTGGACAGCATACCGCGGCAATAGACAGAAGACTTTAAATCTGCCTGCATGACAGTAGGTGAAAGGACTAATGTTTTAATGGTGTTTTCACCTATGTTTATTTGGCTCAGGTGGGCGTCTTTGACCGATAGAGAGGCGTGACCGGAGAGGGGTTGACCGTCTTTGTCTTTGATGGTAAGCGAGAGACCTACCTGATCCCGGATATTGACCTGATCACTGGCTAAGTTGAGGTCGATGCTGATTTCCTCATTAAATAGGGTGGGATCCGATTTTGCATCTACGTTGTCGGCTATTTCGATATCGGATGGAACATTTAAATCATTATAAATGGGAAAGGAATAATATGCCAGAATTTCTTCCGGTTTCTGGGGATCACTGGATGCCGAAAATTGAATTTCTAAAAACCCGGAACTTTGGTTGTAGGGAATTTGAAAATAACCATCCGCAAAACTTCTTCCGGCGCTTTTAATAAAAAATTGATCAATGGTCACTTGTTGCTCGTCAATGATAGCGGTGTTGATCGCTACGTCGGTTCCTTCCCAGGTAGAAGGCAGGTATAGCTTAAACCAAACGACTTCTCCCGAGACATAAAACGATTTGTCCAGATGCAATAAGGTTTCGAGAGTGGGTTGGGCTTTGATCCACGGGCTACCTAATCCGCTGAAGCAGAATACGAGTAAGATTTTTATATATAAACGCATATGCATAGTATATCGACGATAATATTTATTGATCCCAAAAATCGGGTTTCTCTAACTGGCTTCCTATTTCATCCAAACATTCACAACAGGGAAATCTCGGGCATCCGTTGGGTGGAGGGATCTGATTGACCGGCCAGGGACAATACATCGAGGGTGATCCCGCGGCTTCTGGTGAAACATAGAACCGGGTTGTATCGGATTGACTGGCGTAGAAGTATCCAAATACATTTGGACTTGCCTGACCGTCATCAAGATTAACAAAATTACTTTTGATTCTTCCTGCAGGTGCTTCAAACATATTGCCGGTACGATCTATGACCTGGCTCACCTGATTCCAATAACGGTATGCCCCTTCACTGAGAGAATGCTGTACTACCGTGAGATAGTAGCCCTGAGCAAAATAGTAGTTGACTGGAGTTTCATATATCAAGGCAGAGACTTGATCTGTACCACTGAATTGGTTGCCATCCAGAATATTGACGCTGGTGACGTCAATGGGTTGGGTGATGTAACAATCCTTACCATCTTCGATTTTCCGGTCAGGGGAGTCAGTGATGAGAAAGGTTTGCTCCAGTGCCCAGAAATAGCGGGCCTCGTGTCCGTCGGAAGAGGAGGTGATGGATGCTTCGATGGAGAAAGCGAGATAGTCATCCTGCACAATCTGACCTTCATCGTTTAACCGGTCTTTTTTGAAGAGTGAAACATCCACTGCTCCTGGCTCGGGTGTGGCAAGAATAGGCTCTGCGGTGGAGATGATTTTACGATTGTCAAAGGTGGATACCTGCAGTCGATATTCCTTGCCGATGGCCACGGTAAAATTGACTTTATCGTCGATCACCAGTCGATAGTTTCCCGGTCCAGCCTCCTTAAGGGCCACCGAATTGTCTTGTTCATCAAGAAGTAGGACTTCCCGGACATTCACCGGTTGTAAACTGCTGGCACTGAAATCAAAAAGCCGGGTGATGCCAATACTGACGACGGAAGGATTGCCCATGCTTAGACTTCCTTCAATGACAATGGCATCGTTCAGATCAGATTCGATCGGTAGCTCTATTTCATCAAGACAGCTATATAGTATAAGAGAGACGCTGACCAATGTAAACCAAAGTAAGACACGGCTGCGGGATTTTTTTTGATTGAACATATTGAGTTGTGTAGTGAAGTGTTTACAGTATTTCCATATTGAAGGTTACAGAGGGTATGGCTGATCCCAGGATTGCCAATTTGTTTGCTTGTACACGCCGGAATTCGCCCTGAGTAAAGAATACAGAGAAAGCATTTTTTCGGGCATAGACATTATAGACCGAGAGGGTCCAGCTGGTCTGAATCTTTTTGTCTCGCTTATATCCCTTACCGATGGTGTAAGCGACGTCTAGGCGATGATAATCTGGTATGCGGTATTGATTACGGGCTGAATAAATGGGAATCACCAAGCCATTTTGGATTTTGTAGTTTCCTATTGGTGGAGTAGTAGGTCTGCCTGTACTGTAACTAAAATTGACGGTGAGTGTGTTTCGACGGTTTGGTTGATAATTAAATATCACCGAGGCATCATGGGTCTTATCAAAGTTACTCGGATACCAATCATCGTCATTGATGCCCTCAATTTGCCGCTCGCTCTTGGCATAGGTATAACTAAACCAACCATTTACTTTACCGCTTTTCTTTTTGATACTGAGTTCTGCTCCATAGGTCCGGCCGATTCCAGATAATAGTTCCGTCTCAATATGATCATTAACGACAAGATCGGCAAAATCCCGATAATCGTAAAGATGGTCAATATATCTACCGTAAACTTCAATAGAGGTCTCCCACAAATTGTCGATGAAATTCCGGAAATACCCCAGCGATAGATTATGAGAGCGAAATGGATCAAGGTAATTGGTACTCAATTGCCACTGACTATTAGGGGTTGGAGCGTCTGTATTAAAAATCTGATTGATGAATTGGGCCGTACGACTGTATCCTAATTTAAGTGAGGTCTCTGCTGAAAGCCGGTAACGCACAGAAAGTCTTGGTTCGAAACTGGAATGGCTAGCGATTATTTTTCCTTTATCGTAGGTAGTGATACCTGAAATGGTTTCAGCAGTGGGGTAGGAGGGATCTTCGTATTCATAGACTGACTTAGGTCCTATATATTGATAGAGTACTCCCCTCAATCCTGCCGAGATGGTGAGGGCTGGTGAGACCGAATATTCAACATTACCAAATACGGCAGATTCAATCCCCTTTTCAGACTCAATGGTTTTTGGGGTGATATCTGAATCTTCTCCGGAGGGTTCCTGAGTGCCGGGAGCCAGATCATAAAGAATGGAAGAAAGACCTAAATCGATTTTGAGCTGCGTGTTGGGGCTGGTTGTAAATAACTCCTGGAGTTTAAGATAATTGATGTCATTGGTTACCCTGGCGGCATCTGTACCAGCAAAATCGGTTTGGGCACTAAAATATTTACTGCCAACGACCGATAGTTTATTGTAAGATTTATCATTGAATATTTGTCGATAGATCAGTTGCCCCATTAAGGTGCCA
>JAGQWV010000392.1 GCA_020437045.1 Saprospiraceae bacterium
TGACAACGAAAGCAAGTATTCATAAGCATCTTCGACTGTTGCGGCTGGAGTGCCATCTCACTTTCTATTTGGGCAAAAAAGATTGGATCCCTACCGGCCAATCCCATCATTGACCAGTTCCATTCCCCGTATGGTGACAAATTTTCTCCGCTGGAGGGATCAAGCATATTGGGACCAAAAGGAGCTCCATTTCCATCATGACAAGACATACATTGGTCTGAAGTCAAAAATTGCTGATTTGACTGCGATTTTTTTGATGTACCCATTCCGGGAGCAACTACATGATCATAAGTTTCTGACGGAATCTTGCGAACACTATCGTAAGCAATCTGCTCCCAGGAATCAAACTGTTTCAGAAATAGTGAATTGGCAACTGGATCTTCACCAACAACGGCTGATCCAGGGGTGAGAACTTCCGCAAGATTAGCATGGCTCTCTGTACTATCAGGAGTAACATCATTCTGCCAAGAATCATCGACAAAATATTGGATTGGGTCTCCCTCCTCCCCCAATATATTATCTAAAGAACTAAAGGTAAATTCAGAAACAGCCGAGGCATGACAGCGAATACAATAATTGCCAAATCCGGAATTGGGATAATCGAAAGGATAAGAATCCGTATCTGCCGGCAAATCAACCCCATAGTAGCTCCAGAACCAGCCATCTCTAGCCCCTTTACTATCTTTTATCATGACGGTCCACTCTTTCACTGTTGCATCGACCTCTTCCTTTTTTAGATGCTCGTATCTTGCCGATGGCGTGGGTAACATCTCCTTGATGATCATCGCTCCGTCTGGTATTACTCCGACTCTGCCATTCTTCAGCCATCGATACACCTCCGGGGAATAAAAAATTCTTACCGCAGGATGTACCCCGTATGATTTTCCATTGATAAATGGGCCCGTATTTCTAACCATTTTGTCCATCACCCAACCTCGTTTCTTAGCATAACCTTCTTGATCATAAATTCTTTTTTCCAGATAGGGAAAGAGGTATTTTACTTCGTAATCATGCAATGATATACCCCGGGAAAAAGCATCTGTTGGTAAGGGTAGCCGGTCAGGTTCATTCGTCTCATTCGGTAGATTCGGTCTTACGGCACTGCTCAACCAGACGACGGATATGAAACACAACCCCGCTACCACCCAAATTTTAAACTTGTACATTTTTAAGAAAATTATTGCTTCGATTCACGATAGGAGATCCCAGCTTCAATCACTCCAAGCATTGTTGCCACCTGGCTGCCAAAATCGTCTACGTCCAGCATATTGGTTACGGCCACATAAGCAGATTTGGTGGGAGCATGATAACGCATAATCGTCATAAACCCCTGATGAGCTCCATCGTGACCGACACCCAACTCCAGGGGAAATGCGGTGGTGGCTAACCCATAATTACCCACCCAATCTCCCGTCTCTGTGACGTTCGTCATCTGATTGACCATTTCGGAATCCAGAATTTCTGAGGTTCCATAAAGACGGTAAGCCCAGACACTCAAATCATTAAGTGAAGTAATGATATTACCTTCTGCCTGAGCACTGGACAAATTGTCAAATCCTGACGGGGATTCTGTACCATCTATAAGTAGGTAATTGTCCATGGTAGGGGCTTCCGGTGCGTCAACGCCAGTTATCGCAAAACGGGTCTGGTCGAGGTCAAGTGGAGCAAGAAAAGATTCCTGCAAATACTCATTAAGTGATAGTCCGGATACTCTTTCGACAATAATCCCCAGCAGGACAAAGCCGGTATTCGAATAGTGAAATCCAGTTCCCGGCGCAAAATAACTTAACTTATGTTTCGCTACCGGAGCGACCAATTCCTCCTTCGTGAATGAATAGTTGCTACCCTTCATTTCTTTGATATAGTCAAAATAGAATGCTCCTGCATACACGGCATCTACTGAATCCGGAACTGCCTGATTTGAGAGGTCAAACACCCCTGCCCGATGCTGCAGCAATTTTCGAATGGTAATCGCATTTTTATGAGGAATATCATATGATTCTTCATCCGGGATGTATGGTTCATCCATTCCGGGTATCAAGTTTGTAATCACATCATCAATATCCAGTTTACCCTCTTGATATAATTTCATAATTGCCGCACCGGTAAATGTTTTTGTGGTACTGGCGGCCCGGTGTAAAGTATTTACTGTATAAGGTTTATCAAATCCGAATTGTCCAAATTCGACTCCCTGCGCATCTCTGATCACCAATGCCACACCTATATCATTCGTAAATGAATTGCTATAGGAGGAAAACTGCTCTTCGAGTAAACGGCTCAGATCCTCCACCAGGGGCTCATCCCGAATGACTTTCTCACAAGCACAGGTCAACATTACAAAGGAAAATATCGCCAGGTATAAACCACTACTTTTCATTTTGTCCTATTATTTTATGATAATGATTTTTGCCGTCTTAACATCTTTACCTGCTTGTAAATGAAGGAGGTATGTACCCACCGGAATCGTACCCAATTGTAATTCCTTTTGATAGACACTATTATTGTCTAGTTTATATTGTTGCAATATTTTTCCCTCCAGTGAAATCAAGCGAAGGTTTACTTCTGAAATTTTAGATAAGACAATGTCGACCTTTGCAAATGAGCTGGCCGGATTTGGATAAACAACCCATTTTTGAATATTTGTCAAGAGGATTTCATCTTCACTCACCCCAACATCCGGTATCAGGTCGTTACTGATCACTCTGATCCACTTAGCAGATGTACCAATGCATTGATCTGAACTGATTTTGAGCGTAGTCAAATAACGGGTCGAACTCGAGCCTTGAACAGCAGGAAAGGAATACACGGGGTCTTCCATTACACTGGTTGAATTTTCGTCCACCCCAAAATCCCATAGCCAGGCATCCGGTTTTGGGCTACTGACATCGAGAAACTGCACTTGTTGGCCAGCACTGACCGGAGAAGCCGCCAGAAATCTGGGCGCTATACTAGATTTACTGCTCTGCACAATTACCTCCTGCTCTACCTGGCACCCAAGGCTATCCATCACCTCCAACTGATATGTACCCGCATCTACATCCTCGATGATAGAATCCCTCGCACCAGTCGACCATTGATACTGATAAGGCATGGTACCACCCTCTACCAGGGCAAGCGCTGACCCACCTTTACCGGCTATGCAACCGGCAGCCGATGTGCGCAAATTAACCAGTAATGCAGCTGGACTGCTGACCTCAAATTCCGCCTCACTCGAACATCCGATCGAGTTGGTGACCTTTACGCCATAAGTTCCCGCATGGAGCCCTGAGATCCTTCTTGTCTTTCTTCCATTCGTCCAGTTATAGGTTAAACCTGTGGTATCACCAACCGGTTGTATTTCAATCTGCCCGTCGGTGCCACCAGCACAGTTAGTATTTTTTACGATGCCCACAAAATCTAACTTGGGTACGGAGTCTAAAAGAACCTGCTCACTCACCGAGCAATTGGCCTGGTCCGTAATGGTCACGGTATATAGACCTGGTAAAAGATTTTCAATATGGTCCCCTAGTTGGCCGGTTGACCACTTGTACTGGTAGGCCGGCATTCCTCCTGTACCAGAAACCATAATGGATCCGCCGGCACCCGATGAACAACCCCCTGATGTCACTTCAAAGACCGCTTTTATACGATCCGGTTCTTCTATCATAAATAGAGTATCCAACTGACAGCCTCGCTCATCGGCAACAGACAAGGAATACACACCGGCTTTAAGTCCGTCTAATGCAGCACTATTACTATTATTTGACCAAAGCCATGACAGTGCTCCCGATCCCCCGGTTGCTTTTACCGAAATACTGGCATCAGCGACACCCGGACAGGAGACCGACTGGATTTCTACATTTGTAAAGCGAATTGACGGAGGATCTTCCAAATCAAAAACTACCTCCAGAACCATACCCGATGCATCGGAAATCGTCGC
>JAGQWV010000393.1 GCA_020437045.1 Saprospiraceae bacterium
TCCGGATCCGGGATGTGCGGTCAAAGAACTCTTCTTTACCAGGAAAGATGATTCTATTTATGCCATAAGTCCACGTTGGCCGGGCGCTGTATTGATCGTAAAGGATCTACAATTACCGGCTAACTCTAAAATCGAATTATTGGGTGGGTTTGGATCGCTATCCTGGCATCAGCAAGGTAATGGGATCGAGATTCAATTGCCGGCGTTTGATCCGGAAAAGTTTAAAGATGAAAAGACTTATGGTTATGTTTTTAAAATTCATCCGTTAGAATAACCTATCGGTTTGTACTCCAGATTCGCGATCTTTTTATGGTCCTTTCAATTAAATTCGCGTAAATTAAATGAGGAAACAATAATTTCTTATTTGTTTCATTTTAATGAGTTAAACACTTTAAAACTCAGTATTTTTCCACTTCTATAAAATGTGAATGATTTTTTTATGAGGATAAATTTTATGTTGCTGACCATACTTGCAGGAATCCTGGCATGTGGCGATCCCCAACCTGTAGAACAACATGATCATCTAGTAACCAGGCATGAGACGAGGGACGAAGTGATAGCTGCCCAGCGACAAATTTTTGAGAGTAGCGATATCGAAACCGCGGAAGGTTTGGAAGTCGCGCTGTGGGCGTCAGACTCATTGGCTCCGGATCCGATTGCTTTGTCTATCGATGATTTCGGCAGCGTATATCTTACGCGAACAAACCGTCAGAAGAATTCGGAGTTTGATATCCGGGGGTATGAGCACTGGATGACGCCTTCCATTGCCTTTCAATCGGTAGAAGATAGGAGAGCTTTTCTCCATGAGACATTTGCACCGGAAAAAAGCAAAGAAAATGAGTGGCTTCCGGATCTTAATCACGATGGCATACATGATTGGCATGATCTCGCGGTTGAAAAAGATGAAGTATGGCGATTAGAAGATACCGATGGCGATGGGGTCGCTGACGTAAGTACTCGAATTGTGGAGGATTTTAATGAAGAAATTACAGATGTCGCCGGTGCATTATTGGTCCGAAGGGAAGATATGTTCATTGGTATCGGACCAGACATGTGGCGGTTGAAAGATACCAATGGAGATGGAGTTCCGGATCAGAAAGAGTCCATTAGTCATGGTTATGCTGTACATATAGGATTCAGCGGTCATGGCATGTCTGGAGTGATAGAAGGTCCGGACGGTAAGATTTATTGGGGCATTGGTGATATTGGTGCCAATGTGACCGATCAAACGGGACAACTGCACAAGTACCCAAACCAGGGCGTTATCGTCCGTGCGAATCCGGATGGATCTGATTTTGAAGTGTTTGCTCACGGGTTGCGAAACACCCATGAGTTCGTCTTTGACGCCTATGGCAATATCATTAGTTCCGACAATGATGGAGATCATCGGGGTGAAAGTGAGCGATTGGTACATATTGTCGAAGGGTCGGATGCCGGATGGCGCTCCAATTGGCAATATGGTAAGTACACAGACCCTAAAAATAATACCTATAAAGTGTGGATGGATGAAAAGCTATTCTTACCCAGATGGGAAGGCCAGGCAGCTTATATTATTCCACCGATTCAAAATTATCATAATGGTCCTACTGGTATGGTTTTTAATCCGGGAACTGCCTTGGGTACCAATTGGTTAAACACCTTTTTTCTGGTTGAATTTGTCGGAAATCCAACTCGTTCACCGATCTGGGCCTTTAAGTTAAAACCAAAAGGAGCTTCTTTCGAATTGGATGAGGAACAAGTAGCCCTCAAGGGAGTACTGCCTACCGGCATCCGTTTTGGTCCGGATGGGGCTCTCTATGCTGCTGACTGGGTAAATGGTTGGGGCACTAAAAATTACGGTCGTATTTGGAAAATTGACGTGCCTGATAAAATGAACGACTTACGAACCTTTCGGACGAAAACGAAGGAATCGATGGCACTGGATTACACGAAATTGGATTTAAGTCATCTGGACGAACTGTTGGGTTACGAGGACCTTCGGATTCGACATAAAGCTCAGGTGGAGCTGGCTACTAGAGGTGAAGAAGGAGTCAGGATTTTTACCGGGGCTATTAAGCCTGGTGACAACCAATTTAAAAGAATACATGCAATCTGGGGTATTGGGCAAATGGCAGCTTCTAATATCCAATATGCGGAGGTTTTATTGCCGCTATTACATGATCAGGATGGAGAAATCGTGGCTCAGGCGGCCAAAGTTTTGGGAGACGTGAGAGCTGCCTCCGCCGCCGATCAGTTGGTAAGTATTTTGGAGCGCCGGGACCCAAGAGTGGAATTTTTTGCGGCTCAGGCACTGGGTCGATTGGCTTATGTGCCGGCTCAAGATGCCCTCATCGAAATGCTGAAGCGAAACAATGATCAAGACCTTTATTTGCGCCATGCCGCAACCTTGGCTCTAGCCAGGATTGGTAAGACAGAGAAAATAATTGCTTTAAAAGATTCGGACAGCCCCGCGCTACGTATCGCTGCTGTCCTGATACTCAGGCAACTTAGAGATCCGGCACTCACGGATTTTCTTTCTGATAAAGATGAATATATTGTTTTGGAAGCAGCCCGCGCCATACATGATGATTGGTCTGTAGAAGCAGCTATGCCCGATCTTGCCGCACTGTTAGACAAGACTCATAGTGTATCCGAGCCACTGATTCGCAGAATTCTTAGTGCCTGCCAGAGGTTAGGGGATGAGAGCTATCTCGATATGGTACTTCGGTACGCGCAGCGTTCAAATATTCCGAAAAACCTGAAAGCGGAAGCACTTGCGGTGATCGGTACCTGGGCAGATCCTTCAGTGTTAGATCGTGTGGATGGACGATATCGGGGAGAGGTACATCGGGACCAACAGGTGGTGATCGCAAAAATTAAACCTTTCATACCCAATTTTTTAGCCAGTAAGGATCCGGATGTCCTGATAGCAACCGGAAATCTCCTGGTGCATTTGAATATCACAGACTACAATGACCGGTTGGCGGAGATTTTCAGAAATAACGAGAATCCTGCGGTAAGGGCTTCACTGCTCACAAACTTGGCGGCGCTGAATTTTCCCGAAATGGAGGGTCTCATCCAGGGAGGAATGGCTGATGCTGATGAAGAAGTGCGTAGTACTGCTCTTAGCATGTTGGATAAAATGAAAATTAATGCAGAACGTTTGCCGGAGATTGCAAAACCTGTGTTTGAGAACGGCACCATCCGCGAACAGCAGAAACTCATTGGTGTATTGGG
Organism: Saprospiraceae bacterium; assembly: GCA_020437045.1. GTDB lineage: Bacteria > Bacteroidota > Bacteroidia > Chitinophagales > Saprospiraceae > JABDMH01. The sequence goes on from JAGQWV010000393.1 coordinate 3,217, forward strand.
GAGTATGGATATCACAAAGACAAAGCCTATTTTTGAAGAACTCCTCCAAAGATGGTCGAATGGTAAAATAGCGCCGGAAATCAAACTGGATATTCTAGAAGCGATTGATTCGACAGGGTCTGCTGATCTGAAGGCAGAGACCGCATCTTTGCATTCGGAAGAAACACTGATGGAACAATTTGCAGAGTCACTCTACGGTGGTGATCGTCGGGAGGGCTGTAAAATATTCAACAGTAATCCGACAGCACAGTGTACCAGATGTCATAGCCTTGCCCGTGAGGGAGAGCATGAAGCAACCACGGTGGGTCCACCGCTGCATAATATTGGTAATATTTTGACCCGGGAGCAATTGCTGCAAGCGGTCCTCGAACCAAGTGCGCGAATTTCTCCGGGATATGGTGTGGTGATGCTTACCCTGACTGATGGACAACAGTTGACCGGCACATTGCTTGAGGAAAAAGAAAATGAATTGATCATAAAGGCAAATAATCCAGAACCGATTCGAATCCAGACTTCCAGAGTAAGTAAAAGAGAAAACTTGCCGAGTAGCATGCCGCCGGTTGGTAGCTTCCTTTCAAAACGTGAAGTCAGAGATTTGGTCGAATTCTTAGCAAATTTGAAGGATGAGGAAATGTGATTTTTCGCCTCTTTGAAGTCTTAAAGAACTGCTTTCTCAGTGCCAGAATTATATGCTCCAATTTATTATAATGAAGCCTGACTTATTTGGTGGTAATTTAGTAATAGGGGCAAATCGTAAAGTATCTCTTTAACTCTCTTCTGAAGTTTTGTATTCGCGGATAGGTATTGATCAGCCTGGCTTGACCTCAAAATGATCGATCATTTTCCAACGAAGTCATGAACATTTGCCCATTAGCCTTGCTACCTCTAATTCTCTCGCTTAGCTTGGATTATATCAATTTCCTAATAGAACTGGTAAGCGCACAACTCAAAATTGGGAAATCCACCTAAGAAAAAAGCTGGTATCATTATTGTTATAGCTTCAATTATTTACGATTTAAATTCAATAATGAACAGAATAATCACCCTACTACTGAGTATTGGGTATTTTCCCTTATTTAGTTTTCAGGATGCAGATACTGTAGCCACCGATACTTTGGGCTATGCTCAGGCTGTTGCGATGTATCAGGCCTATACCGACAGCCTTCTGGCTACATTCCAATATGACAGAGGACTCATTCATTTGAAAGACGACTTGGCTACTATCCAGGTGCCGAGCGGATTTAAATATCTTGATGGTGACAATGCAGAAAAGGTATTGACTGATCTATGGGGTAATCCGCCAAGCGACACGGAAAATCAGTCACTGGGGATGCTTTTTCCTGAATACAGTGATCCACTGGACGATAGTAGTTATGCCATTAATATCACTTATTCTGAGGATGGCTATGTGGATGATGAGGATGCGGAAGAAATCGATT
>JAGQWV010000394.1 GCA_020437045.1 Saprospiraceae bacterium
TACTGCGGAAATGCTGCACTAGTGCGGACCATGACTGTATCATATTGCGGATCCGATTGGATCTTCTGGATACGATAGAGAGTAAGTGCTTTTCCGTATCCTTTGCCTTGAAAGTCCGGATGTAAAAAATCCCATGAAATCCGGGCCAGATGTTGCTGAGGAAAATAATTGATCCCACCACCTCCGACGACCTGCTCCGAGATCTCAACGATGTAATAATCTTCCCGTTTTTCCTGGAGATAAATCGCAAATTCCTGTTCTTCTTGCGGTGCAAAAAATTGGGGAACATTGGTTTGAAACACCCTTATTACTTTGTCAAAATCATCCTGTCTATAAGGTCGAAGGAAACTAAACTTGCTTTGGGAAGAATTAGTTGCGTCCATTTTTCACCTGGATAATCTGAGCCATGATACTCAATGCGATTTCAGCCGGATTGTTGGCATCTATATCAAGACCTACAGGTCCATAAATGCGGTCGATTTGTTCTGTGTTAAATCCAGCATCCGTGAGACGTGAAACTCTCCGTTGGTGCGTTTTCTTGCTGCCAAGGGCACCGATATAGGCCACTGAAGAATTTAGTAAAATACGCAATGCCTGATCATCAATCTTTGGATCATGCGTTAAAAGCACGGCATATACCGAATCATCCAATCTCATTTCCGGCAATATGTCTGCCGGCCATTTCCTCATGAGCGACTCTTCATCCACCAGATCAGTCAGACTATCATAAAACAAGCCTCGGGGATCAAGAATAGTAATGCCAAATCCCTGCTGGATTCCAAGACGAACCAGGTCCCGAGTGATATGAGCGGCGCCAATAATCAAGAGTCGGTTCTTAGGTGGGAAAACATGAAAAAAAAGCGAATCACCTTGCACCTCAGTCCATTGACTTTGTTTTTCATGCAGACTTCTTTTTGCCACTTGGAATACCTGCTCGAAATAAGGACCGAGTTTAAAATCATTGCTATAAAAACCAGTGGTCCCACTACCATAAATAAGAACACAACCCTGGTCATCATGCAGGCATTGGTTAAGTAGTTCCCAGATTCTGTCACCCTCAGCCGACTGATCAAAAAAAGGTTGTACCAGCACAGATATTGCTCCTCCACAACTGAGTCCGACAGACCAGGCATCATCATTAGATACTCCAAATTTCAGGATTCTGGGGCCACCACCATTATGCAGAATATCCAGAGCTGCTTTTACCACTTGACCTTCCACACACCCACCACTAACTGACCCAATCATTTTGCCCTTAGCATCAACCACCATACTGGCGCCCACTCCTCTGGGAGCCGACCGCCAGGTTTCTACCACCGTAGCCATAGTAAATTGCTTACGGGTTGATCGCCAATTCCTTATGTCATCAATTATGTCCAGCATATTTAGAATTCTTTCGGTAATGGTACTATTTTGGTTGCAACCAACTTACTTTTTGCGTGGAAACATTCTCTTTTCCTATGATATCACGGTATAGATCAGGCTTTCTTGCGAGCGTATAACGATGACCTCCTGCCTGTGTCAACTTTTCTCTCGTCAGTATTGCGATCGTTAGATCATCCCCCAAACGTCGGCATTCCGCCAAAATATCTCCAAAGGGGTCGATGATCATAGAACAACCGTTCTTAAGCTGATCATCATCCATTCCAATCGGATTGGAAAAAACGACATAAACTCCATTATCGTAGGCTCTGGAAGGCAACCACTTCATCAGCCACTGACGTCCTTTCATACCGTCAAATTCAATCCGCAAGGAGGTGGGGTCATTTTCCCTGTTCTCCCATAAGGAAGGATCGACAAAGCCAGCCCCGGGACGGGTCGATGGAGTACACATGGTCACGTGCGGCATGATGATCATTTCTGCCCCTAAAAGCTTGGTAGCACGGACATTTTCGACGACATTATTATCATAACAGATCAGTATGCCACACTTCCAGCCCTGAAATTCAAAGACACAATATTCATTCCCGGGTAGAACATAGGGGTTAATGAAAGGGTGAATCTTCCGGTATTTAGCCAGCAGTCCATGAGCATCAACACCCACATAAGCTTTGTACAAATTATTTTCCGCATCTTTTTCAAACAATCCGGCAAAAACAGCAATATCATTTTCCGCGGCAATTTGTTGTAAAACAGCAATACTG
>JAGQWV010000395.1 GCA_020437045.1 Saprospiraceae bacterium
GGTGTTTGAACGGCCTTCCCCTGGTTGTCACACCACTTGCCAAATATTTGGTCATGAATCTTGATCGTCTCCAGACCGATAATGGTACCATGAATTTGTTCTAGGGAGTAGGGCCGGAACCGATCATCTAAGATATCGAGAATTTGATCCTGGAGATTGGAGAGAATCGAAGCCAGGAGAGGTTCTTTTTTTCCATAGTAACTTACAAAAGAAAAAGGCATATCGTATTAGGTCAGATTCGTAATTAATTTCTTTATCAAACTGTCTATAATATTTAATTCCTAATTCCTATTATCGGCACCATTTAAATATTGATTTATTTATTATAATCTTAAAAAGGAAATCACCTGTATGTTAATTCTGTTTTTTTGAAAAAAAGATCACTTTTTCTGAAGCATAAAGTCTAAAGATCCCGACGTCCCTTCATTGGGGGAAGGCACGATATTAAGTAATTCACAAAATAAATTGTAGAGCTGAATATTTTCAAAAGGCGGTACTACCTGACCAGCATTAAAATCAGGTCCATTAGCCATGAAAATGGACCACATTTGGTGATCAGCATTGTCATATCCATGAGCCCCACCTTTTAATGTTTTTTGTTTGAGTGCAAATTCACGTCTGGTCATGATAGACCAACCCAGGTCGGCAATGGCCATGATTGGTGTGATACGCCGGTGTTTACGATAGTGCCATCGTTCTGGTTCGTCACCCTTCTTATATACCTTTAAATGAGGATGAGCATTTTTTAATTGGTCATAGATCAGCGTATCTTTTCCTGGTAAGGGAATGATGTCGGCTTTAGGTGTTGTTTGAACCAATGTCACATCAGCAAGATCAATATAGTCGTCGATGAATATTACTGAATCCGGGCTAAGTTGGGCCATGCCATGATCGGACGTGACTATTATATTTACCTGGTCGCGCATACCAAGGTGGTTAATCTTGTTGATCAGGTCTCCTAGTAGACCATCCATTCGCATGACAGCAGATTTGGTTTCCGGACTGAAGGGTCCAAAATGATGTCCTTCCAGGTCTGGTGACTCGAAATACAGCATGATAAAGGCAGGTCTCTCGGTATCGGGCAGTTGTAGCCAATCAATTACTTGTGCAATACGGTGGGGATGATCGAACGTATTGTCATAATAGAGGTGGTAGTTGGGTTTTAACGAGTCAGGAGTGGCGTCCGATCCGGGCCAGAAAACGGAAGCAGTTTTGATTCCTTGTTTTTTTGCTGTAGCCCAAATAGGTTCTCCTTCAAACCAGTATGCTTCGCGGGTCGCCTGACTTCCGGCACCGATTTGAAACCAGCTGTCCTTTTGTTGGTCATACATTTTATTAGCAGCAATACCATGTGATTCCGGATAGAGTCCTGTTACGATCGAATAGTGATTGGGAAAGGTTTTAGTGGGAAAGACCGGCAATAGAGCTTCCGCTTTCACTCCTTTTGAAGCAAGTCGATCAAGATTTGGAGTTGGAAAGGAGTCCAGATAATCATGACGAAATCCATCAAATGAAATTAGCAGGGTGATTTTTGATAAAGGCTTCTGTCCTGCTTTTGTCGATGCTTTGGGAGTGCTGCATCCGAGGATGAAAAAGAGAAGACTTACGATCAATGCATATTTTCCCATATAATTAAGATGCCTATTTTTTGGGAAAAATAGTTCTTTTGGCTTTGCCTCACTCAATCTCGGTGATCAAATCTTTTCTTCTTTTGTCATTTCCATTTCTTGTCTTTCCCGGGCAAGAATGGCCAGAGCTTCGGTTTCACTGACCTGGCTGGGTGGAAATAGCATACTAACCAGGACTCCCAGGATCATGGCCAAAAGGATGCTGGGAATGACCGGATTACCCCAATATTGATTCCAGGATTCTATCTGAAGGACGGTGATGGATGCGATAGCTCCCCCGGCCAGGGCGGCGATTCCACCTTGCCAGTTTGCCCGTTTCCAATATCTTCCCATGATGGTACATACAAATAAGCCACTCATGATGATTGATATCATAAATTGGATATAATTGATCACATCGGTGGCGTACAATGAAAAAAGCAGGGCGATTCCGTTGATTAGGACGAGACTGTAGCGCGAGTACCGCATTGCTTTTTCTTTGGCCGGCATCTTTCCCGTAATAAGGACATGCAAGTCGCGTAAATAAATAGAAGTAGCTGCAATGGCATCAGAACTTGCTGAGGACATCGTCGCACTCAATCCGGCAATTAAAACAATTAATCCGATAGCTGCAGGCAGTATTTCGGTAGCCATAAAGGGAAATGCAAAATTAGAATTCGTTAGTTCGGGATTTAGTTGGTAGGCACTCATGCCGATCAGTGCCGGAATAAAAGAAAAAAGTAAATAAAGGCTCCCACTGTAATAAAAACTCTTCTTTACCGTAGAAATATTTTTCGATGAATAAATTCTTTGTCGAAAAGCGGGAGTAGCCAATACGCCAACAAAAATTACAACGGCCAGCGAAATAGAAGGTATTAATTGATTTGTTTTTAGAAATGCAAATGGATCCGTTGGATGCATAGCATTTAAACCCGATAAACCGCCCACCTTCACCAGAGAAATGACAGCCAACATAATACAGCCAAAGAATAAGACAATGGCCTGTATGGTGTCGGTCCAGACGACGGCAATATAACCTCCAATGACGACATAAATAGAAAAGGCCAGGGCAATAATTATTTTTGCCGTCAATAAATCTATGCCTGCTATCCAGGATAAATAAAGACCACCACCTAAAATATGAGCTCCAAGCCAACCAATCTCTGCCAGGAAAATCAAGACAGCCACCAGGTCTTTTAAGCGCTTATTGGCATCAAAATAAAAGGAGACTTCTTCAGAAAAAGTCATGAAATTATATTTGCGCACATCGGCAAAAAGATAGGCAAGCAATAGTATGCCCGCGGCTCCTCCTACACCATAGAGCGAGCCGGCCCAACCATCGGCATATCCTTTTCCAATAGCTCCCATGCTTGATCCTGTCCCAACCATGGTCGCGATCGTAGTGCCGC
>JAGQWV010000396.1 GCA_020437045.1 Saprospiraceae bacterium
GATAAAGTGTGTCCCATTATTCAACAATTCTCCTGTACCCCAGTGCCAGAACCAATGCCATTCATATGGATGGATATTATCTTGATATTCTCGACGAGGAGCTGGTCCCTGCCAAAGATCAAAATCCAATTCTGCTGGTGGGTTGGTTTTTTTCCCGTGTCCGATCGAAGGCCGGCCGTTGGTATACCAGGCATTCGCATAATAGACATTCCCGATCATACCAGCATGGATTTCCTCAATGCATTGTTTTACATTCGACCAGGTACGACGTTGATTCCCCATCTGGATAATCCGGTTATGTTTTTTAGCCGCTTCAACTAACCACTCACCCTCTTGAGGATTATGGCTACATGGTTTTTCAACGTATACATGTTTACCCGCCTGACATGCCATAATCGCTGCCGGGGCATGCCAATGGTCGGGAGCGGCAATGGCAATGATATCAATGGATTTGTCCTCTAAAACTTTACGAATATCTTTTTCTACTTTCGGGACTTTGGTCTGGTGTTCTGCAACAGCTGCCAAAGCATCTGCTACGCTGCGACTATCTACTTCACAAATGTAACTGACCTCACAGTCTTTGGCAGCCGCAAAGGCTCGGCATAACGCCTTCCCCCGGTTTGATACTCCCATAACGGCTACATTTAATGTTTCAGCCGGACGACGGGATTTTAGAATCGAGAGAGGTTGTACTCCCAGACCTACGGCGGCAGTGGCTACTGAGGATTGCTTTATAAAACTACGTCTGCTATTATTTGAAGTCATTATATTTTTTGAATTTTTAAATTTTAATAATTAAAACTGACCTTCTACAAAAAGGCTTTCACGGTCACCGGCCGGCCACCCATCTTTTTGCTTTCATCTGCTGCAGCCATAAAAGCAAAGAGTTCAATAGTTTCTTCCGGCTTGACCGGTACCACTCCGGTTTTAAAAAATTTAAGGATTTCCCAAACCAGATGTTCATAACCCTCATAAGCGCCTATTGGTGCTATTCCTTCAGTCCCGAATGCAGTACCCCCATAACCCGTCTTCTCCGTCCTTAGTCCTCTAAAGGTTCCGATTCTTCCATGGTCCCATTCTCCGGTTACTACTTCCATATCATCTCTAAAGATCCTGTGCACTTGCTCACAACCAGTGCCCATGACGGTATACAATGATTCGACTCCATGTATACCGTACCAGAAGAGGTCAGGATGAGTGGGTTCTAGTTTGGCAGGAGAATACGTATCCGCACCAAGAACATCACCAATTTTTCCATTGGCTACCTCTTGAGTTGCCGGTCCAAATCGTAGTGACGAAGCACTCCATACCGGTACATTATGCTTTTTCGCCTCTGCAAATATGGCCTTGACATCTGCCATACTAGCTGCTATGGGTTTGTCAATAAAAACCGGTTTGCCCGCTTCAAAAACTTCTTGTGCTTGCTCCAGATGCAATCGACCATCATTGGTCTCCAAGAGGACTACCTCAACCTGATCTAATAGTTCTTTAATTGACTCCGTAATCTTGATCCCCAGTTTTTTCGCATCTTCCGTATAGCCAGGTATTCTGCTAACACTGGATTCGATGTCCATGCTACCACGAGGATATGCATGAGTAACCATAAATCCGGTACCTTCTTTACCTTCCTCCCTTGCATTAATAATTTTTGCAAATGCAAGAGCATGTGAAGTATCCAATCCAATTATTCCAATCCGTACATCTTCTCCAAAATTATTAGCTAATTTCCATGTAGTCGGTAGCACCAGTGGAATAGAAGCAGTCCCCAATATCTGACCAAATTTTCGCCTTTTCATATATCGTTTATTATTTGCGACTGAAAATACAACATTAAGCAATAAATCGAGCACAAAGCCAGCGGCCGATTATTTTAGCAAATAATTAAATTAGAATATATTAGAATTTTAAATAGAGATTTATGACCCGATGGATAGTGTTGTTGATTTTATTCAGTTTTATTATGCATTCTTCAGCACAACGTCCAAATATTCTTTGGATTACTGCTGAAGATCTCAGCCCCCGGTTGGCTTGCTATGGAGATAGTCTTGCTCATACACCCAATTTGAATGAATTGGCCAGGGAGGGAGTGGTATACACTCGTGCATTTAGCACTTATGGCGTTTGTGCTCCCTCGAGACACTCGATCATTATGGGTATGTATCCTAGTAGTACAGGGGCCGGTGCTATGCGAACCCATGTACGCACCTCCGCAATTAAAGATATTACCGACCCGGAACTACTCAATATTCCCGTTTATGAAGCAACTCCACCGGTTGGTGCCAAATGTTTCACGGAATATCTTCGTCAGGCAGGCTACTACTGCACCAACAATTCTAAAACAGATTATCAATTTAAACCACCACTTACCGCGTGGGATGAAAGTAATCAAACTGCCCATTGGCGAAACAGACCCGATCCGGACATGCCGTTTTTCTCTGTTTTCAATTTTGAAGTAACTCATGAAAGTAAAATCCATAATCCTCCTTCTCCTTCAGTTATCTCGCCTCAGGATGTTCTGGTGCCGCCCTACTATCCTGACACCGAAACAGTGCGGAATGATATTGCGCACCACTATGACAATATTGTAGCACTGGATCACCAGATAGGTGAACTTCTAAACCAATTAAAGGATGACGGGCTTTTGGATAATACCATCATCTTTTTCTACGGTGATCATGGGGATGGACTACCCCGAGCAAAACGTTGGGTTTATGATTCAGGAATACAAATCCCCCTAATTATTCGGTTTCCTGACCAAAAATTGGCTGGCAGTAAGAATAATGAGCTCGTTAGCTTCGTTGATTTTGCCCCAACGATCCTGTCACTTTGTCAGGTTAAAATACCAGACCACATGGAAGGACAAGCATTTCTCGGATCAGGTAAAAGTGAAGAAAGAAAATACATCTATGCTTTTCGTGATCGTATGGACCCGGCTTTTGAAACCATTAGAGCAGTGAGAGATAAGCGGTTCAAATATATTCGAAACTATAGACCTGAACTTCCTTATATAGGATTCATTCCGTACCGGGATCGAATGCTTATGATGAAAGAAATCAATAAGATGATTGAAAACGGGTCATTGAAAAAAGACCAATGGCAGTTTTACAGCAAACACAAACCTCTTGAGGAGTTGTATGACACTAAAAATGATCCCCATGAAATCCATAACCTGGCTTCTGATCCTGACTATCTGGACACGTTATACACACTGAGATCTGCCCTCGAAGATTTTCAGCTATCGCACATCGATCTGGGTATGATGCCGGAAACCGAACTCATTAAAATACTTTGGCCGCCCAATGGTATTCAACCAAAAACGGATGCACCGGAGATAAAAATCACCGATGGTCTGATAAACATCAGCTGTACGAGTGAGGGTGCATCGATCGCCTACCGGGAACAAAATAGTGATCATTGGAAATTGTACACCCGACCTTTCCCCCCCAAGAAAGGCACTACATATGAAAGTCAGGCCATTCGTCTCGGCTGGTTACCGAGTGATGTGTCCCGAAAATCGTATTGATCTAAATAAGATATCAGATTCTTTCGTACCGCAGGTCGAATCAGCCAATACTCTTTCCTTAAAATATCTTGCGGGCCTTCAAATCAACCGGATTCTTACTTCCCCGGCTTGAAATATCTATATCCCAAGAAGTTCAGCCGGGATAATCATGGTATAATCCGACCCCGGTCTTCCACGATCAATAGCCGTCTATAGTGTCGTCAGCTTTGACATCTTGTGGTTTTTCTCCACCAAAACGGTCAAATGCTTCATCCAACATAGCAGCCGTTGCGGTAGCTCCAACCCGGGTTACTCCCCATGATCTTACTTTGATCAGATCATCGAGTGAGCGGACGCCACCAGCTGCCTTAACCTGTACTTCCGGGGCTGCGTATTTTCTCATCAGTTTTAAGTCTGACTCTGTCGCCCCCTGATATGTATATTTTCCATCGGGCCCTTTTACCATACCATAGCCGGTGGAAGTCTTAACAAAGCCAACTCCAAGATCATTGCAGATTTCACAAAGCTTGATTTTAATTGCATCATCCGCAATAAAGTCATTCTCAAAAATGACCTTCAACACCGCTCCTTCTGCCTGCGTCACCGATATCACTTCCGCAATTTCTTTCCGAATGTAATCCCAGTCTTTCTGCAGAGCCTTTCCAATATTTATCACCATGTCAATTTCAACAGCACCGTCCTTACACGCTTGCAGGGTCTCCAGTTTTTTGATCTCTATCGCACTATTACCATGAGGAAATCCGATCACCGTACCTACTAATACATCTGATCCGGCTAACCATTTGACCGCATCTTTGATGGCATACGGCTTGATGCAGACCGATGCTACATCATACTTACGGGCCAATTCGCAACCAGTACGAAGATCTTCATCAGTCATGGTAGGATGAAGCAACGAATGATCTATCATTTTTGCCAACTCATATACTTTCATAGCGTACTTACTTAGGTGGATGGCAAATCTAATAAAGACTGATACCAAACTGCAATCTATCAATCATTAAAATCAAAAGCGTTGTCTATTATAAAATTAGATAGTGACCCAACTATTGGAACGATGGCTTTCCAGAATAGCCTCACATAGAATGACCTCTTTATGTCCATCTTCAAAGGAGGCA
>JAGQWV010000397.1 GCA_020437045.1 Saprospiraceae bacterium
TTTCATTATTTCTGAGAACTGATGTCTCAGGTTATCAGATTTGGTATGCCATGGCTGGAGAGACACACCCTATTGTCTTAAAACATGATGGATCTGTTGAAATTCTAAATTGGTTCACTCGGCTTGAGCTTTGGTAGGCAAAGGAGTGGGACCTAAATTTCTCCACAGTATTCTTGCAATTCCGGGATCTCATTATATTTACCCTCTCAAGGTCAAATGCACTACTAATGAAATATACTCTATTAAGCTTGATGCTGCTTACCGTTTTGATTGGCTGCAGTAAAGATCAGGAAAGAGCGGTCAACTCTGGGCTTCAGGATATTAACAGTCTTGATGAATACACTACGGAAATAGCCGATGGCGTATCACTTTTGTTTTTCCACGCCACCTGGTGTCCGCTATGTGCCGCACAGCGTCCCGCCATCGAAGGATTAGTTGGTGATGCTGCTCTCAGTAATGTCTTTTTTGGGCAGGTCAACTATGAGCAGATTACGGACGTAGTGAGCACGGCCAAAGTCCAGGGCTTTCCGACTATTGTCTTTTATAAAAATGGTGCAGAAGTTGCCCGGTTTTCCGGACAAGGTCATTCTCAGGATAAAATCAAGAATAAACTGTTGGAACTGGGTCAATAGGTAATATTCAGTGGTTGGTGGTCCGTGGTCGGGTGTTCTAGTCTTCAGTGGTCAGTGGTCAGGCGTAGTGACGGTTTTTTTCATCCATTTCACCATTTCCACCAATCAACAATCTTTAAAAGTGCACTAACGGTATAGATTGCTGAAAATCGCGACTTCTGATACGGTAGAAGTATTGTCCGGGTGGTAAATCAGGGATTGAATGCGATAATTGGTAGGTGCCTTCGGGAAAGTACCTATTTTCCAGGGTTTGCACTTCCTGTCCCATTGCGTTGATCAAGCTGAGGTTGATTTCGGTGCCTGGTGAATAAAAAGCAGCATTGATTTTTTCAAAAAAGGGGTTGGGATAGGGTTTGAATTGATATAGTTGAAAATTAGAGAATTGAGTAACGGCAGTGGCGGTATTACATGCAGTTACAATCGAGAGGTATTCAAAATCGTGAGAAAATAAATTACGAATATCAGTTTCTGCAGCACCAAACCAATCCATTAAAATCGAGCCAAAAACATTTTTAAAGTCGATTTGCACCGGTACGCCGCTTTGAGGAGCCTGATTTTCTGCTATTTGTGGATTGTTGCCAATAATTCCTGAATTGACACAGCTGCCAAACACAAGTAGTGGCGCAGCATCCCCGTGATCGGTTCCATAACTTCCGTTTGATGTGATCTGACGACCAAACTCTGAACGGGTAGCGCCGATAACCCGTTCATCTAAACCTTGTTGTCGCAAATCGTCCATAAAAGCCAGAATAGCTTCTGAAAGATTTGCCAGAAGATTGGCGTGATCTCCATTAAGGACATCACTCTGGTCTACCTGATTGGCATGAGTGTCAAATCCATTCAGATTGACGATATAGACCTTTGTTTTTAGGCCTCCAGACATCAGTTGAGCGACGATCTTTAGTTGATCAGCAAGGCGATTTTGACCAGTATCGGGATAAAGACCCGATACATTGGTACCCTTCTCAGCAGTATCTTTTAGTACTTCTGAATATACATTCGTTTGTTGAATGACTTGTTGTAGGAATTTAAGTTCGTCGCCATATGGTAAATCTGGTAACATCTCGCTATTGGTACCGGGTATCGAAAGCAAAGAGGTAGGATCGTTGATTGCGAGTGAAAAGTTGGCAGCCAATCCCTGACAGGTTTCGGATACGGATGGTCCGAGGGTTATCGCAATGGGATGGGGATATTCTTCATTGGGATAACCTTCCGGATATCCGTAATGTTGGGTATCGAGATAACGTCCGATCCACCCGGTGGTCAATATCTCATCTGCCCGGGATCCCGTATCCCAGATATCGGTAGAGCGAAAATGACTGCGGTTCTGATTTTCGTAACCAACATTTTGGATGATGGTCACTGCCTGCTCGTCATATAGTGACTTTAAACCTTGCATCACAGGGTGAAAGGCTGTACCGTCGGTCAATTTTAAGGTCTGTCCTTCAGGAATCAGAATGTTGGAACGTAGAGTTGAGAGTACTCCATATTGGTCGATGGGAATGACCATATTTAATCCATCATTTCCTCCATTTTGCTGAATCAACACAAAAACCCGGTCGCTTTCATCGCCCAATAAATAGTTTAATTTAGAACTAGCCATGACACCAATGTTGACCCCACTCAATACCACAGGTAGTGAGAACACGGATCCGGAGCGTAAAAATGTGCGACGATTCATTTGCTGATAATTAGTGATTAATTTATTTTAATTCTGAAGCCCTTTAAAGTATGGGCAACGAGGATTTTATTTAATTGCAGAAGCATAATTTTATGTGCTTCCTGATTGCGCATTTAACTTAATTGATATTCCGGTAAACTAAGTAATGCGTAAAACATAAGTTTTAGCCGGTTTTCAACGGCTGTTTTTAACTCTGAATTATCCGGGTTTGTTAAATATAAATTGTACTCTACCGTCCATTCATAATCCGGGAGACCAGGGATTAATATTGATTTTAAATAATCTTTCTGGCTTTCTGAGATTGCTTTGGGAAAATATAATTCAGCCAGGTGGTCAATTAGGGTATTTGGATCACTGGCATTTTCGATTTGATCAACCACTTGCAAAAGTTCTGCTTTTATTCGCAGTCTTTCTGCTTCCACGCCAGCCAATAATATAGCAACCAAAAATAACCGGCTACTCAGTGTGCTGGAATTGATCCAGGTGCGATAGTAAAGAGGTTCCTGATAATAGGCCTTCCATCCGGCCACTGAGGGAGCATTGTAATACCCCATCTGCAGTAGTTCGGAATATCCTGCCAGTCTTAACCAAATTCGATAATTAGCGAATATATCGGATCCCAGATCAATTTTAAGTTGTTTGATACTCCCGACAATAAAATCGATTGGATTTTTAATAATAGCACCAATGGCATACTCATCGTAAAAGTGTTGACTTTTTAACAAGGCCTCGACCATGGGAGACATCTCATAATCGTTATCTCTTAGAATTTGTGCCATCGGTTCGATTATATTCGATTCGATCTCCTCGTCAATTTCATAATAAACAAACCACCGGTATATTTTTCGGGCAATAAATTTTGAAACCTCCTCTTGCAAAAAAATAATATCAATCAGATGTTGATACTCCTGATCACCCATGTTGGTGATGATGGTGTTGTTAAACCGGTGGCTTAATTCTTTAGTGGAAGTATCATGTTGGAAGGGCCGAAATAATGAACCAGTCGATTCACCGTTACGGGACAAATATCCAGTGTCCCTCCATCCGGTAAGTATTTTGGAGATAGCGAGAATATCATCCTCTGTGTAGTTGGTATAGTCACCTTCCCCCACTAGAGGACCCTTGCCGATCGTGAATAATTCCAGTAATTCCCGGGCATAGTTTTCATTGGGTTTGTCCTCCGTGTTTTGATTGCCATTTAAATATCGGAGCATGGCCGGGTCAATCGTAGTACTTTTGGCCAGCTCACGAAAATTTCCGAGAAAATCGGATCGATACATTGTAATATTCCGGTACCGGAAATTGGCATCGCGGATGTCTGCCGTGACAAAATGATTATACCAAAATAAGGTCATTTTCTCGCGGATGGAAAATCCTTCCTGAATAGCCAAGCCCATTTGCCAGGCTACTAATGACTGAAGGCGGGTATTGATAATCTGGTTGATATTTTCAATTCTGCTGAGTGGTTGATCTACCCATGATGCTCCCAGAGGGACCAGTGGATCATCTTCAGAAAAGGCATTGATGGGCGGATCGGGCATTTCTTTTGTATTCAGTAATTCATTTATAGATCCGGATAGTCCCAACTGCAGCGCTTTGTCAATGTCTTCTCTCTCTGGTCCGTACATGGTGCGCCTCAATAGATGACTTGCTTGCTGTTGACTCCAGATCCCTTGGTAAGGTTCCAGACTAAATGTGGTAAATCCTCCCATATCAGTGAGTAGTTTTAAAATTTCAAGAGATTCTGAAATATTTACGCACTCTTTGACGCAAAGGTTGGGCCATGGTTTAATTTCCCCCTGAAAAATTCTTCAGA
>JAGQWV010000398.1 GCA_020437045.1 Saprospiraceae bacterium
CCAATGATCCTTTTCGTGGAAAATATATCACGCTCTCTTTCTCCGACATTTCAATGAACGTAACTAATGCATCGGATTGGTCCTACAATGATCCTGCTTATATCACCTTTCGATTGGATTCCAGTGGTTTTGCAATACCCACCAATATTTTCAGGGAAATTCCAACAAACTCCGAGTCATATCTAAAAGTAAAGGTCCGGAATGTCATTTCTAGTCATGAAGAACAAACTATTTTCATTGATTATCCTTTTGATCGATTTTATCTGGAAGAAACAAAGGCACCTCAGATCGAAGAAAAATACCGGGAAGCACTGGCGGATAGCAGCATTCAAACCTTTGCCCGGATATACGTACAAAGTGGGAAAGGAGTTATTGAAGATATTTACATCGGAGAGAGACGAATTGGTGACCTGGCTCGCTAACCCGGAGTTTGCATTTTAGGAAGTTTAAATCTTCATTTAAATGGATCCTGAAACGATGGATTCTGAATAAAAGTAGTATCTGACAATGTCCTGATAAAGGCGAGTAATGCTTCTTTTTCGTAATCCAATAAGTGCAGTGGTTGAATTAATGGATCTTTATTTTCCTGAAAATGTCCTCCGGAATTATAGTGATCCACGACTTCTTCTAAGGTTTGAAAACGACCATCATGCATATAAGGTGCGGAAAACTCAATGTTGCGCAGCGTTGGCACCCGAAAACGGCCGTTATCAAATGGATCCGCACTTACCTCACCTCTTCCCTTGTCAGGAAAATCTTGAATACTGGAGACCGACTCGATACCATTATTTAAATACTGATTGGTCGTAAACAATGGCGCATTATGGCAGTGTCCGCACTGGGCATCGGTAATATCGGTGTTGAAATCAAAGAAGAGTTCATATCCCAATAATTCTTCATCGGTGAAGTCAATCTCCCCACGTGTATATCGATCATAACGGGAATTCCCACTACTGATTAAACTTCGTTCAAACTGTGCCATAGCCTTGGCCGCCAGTTCTTTCGTAATTTGTTCTTTTCGTTCAATTCCGAAAGCCTTTCTAAAAAGTTCAGGATATAATGCATCGGCCTGAAGCCGATCCACCACTTCTGTCCAGGTATTGTGAAGCTCGATTGAATCTTCTACGGGTAATAAAGCCTGATCCTCCAGGGTCGGACTTCTGCCATCCCAAAATAGACCTTGGTCGGCAAAACCAATATTGAGCAGCGACATTGCGCTCCTTCTTCCTTCAATCCCATCGATGCCCTTGCTAACGGCAAAGTTGTCTGTAAAGCTCCCTTCCGGCAAATGGCATGAAGCGCAGGACATGGAGTAGTCGGCAGAAATAATCGGATCGAAGAAAAGTCTCCTCCCCAAATCTAGTCCCTCGACCGTCAAAGGATTATCAGCGGGAATAGACATTCTTGGAAAACCGTCAGGAATTTCCAAATTAGCTGGTGTGGGTTGGTAGGGAATATCTACCAGGGGATTATCAGGTTGATCTTCCCGACAGCCTAGCACAAGCACAAAACTAAGTAGTACCGGTAGAAATTTATTGGTCATGAATACCAGCTAACCTTATTAATTTCAAAATTATAACGCAAAATCTGATAAAAAGATACAAGAATCAGGGAGAGTGATCGAGATCACTATTATTTCGGCACCATAAGCGAAATTAATACGTTAGCAATCTATAACAATTGAGGGCTATGATCGTTAAACAGGGATAGATCTATGAATAAACTATATACGTTGTTAATCCCGCTCAGTCTGGTTATTTTAACGGGATGCCAAAAAGACGATGAGGGAGTAGATGTTTCGATCCGGATGCAGCTATTATATCATGGAGAACCCATGCTTTCTCAACAAGCCTATAGCTATCCGGATGGTAAGGCATTTATCCTCACCAAGTTTTCGACATATATGAGCGATCTGGTAATATACAACGGCAATACGAGCCAGGAGCTGAAAGACGTTCAAATGCTTAATATGACGGAAACCTTGCGAAGTCAGGAAGGTACGGCAGACGGATTGCTGGTTTATGCCGGCAAAACGAAATTATCCTCCATCAATCAACTGGATTTTAATCTCGGATTAACTCCAGAACAGAACAGTACGATTCCTGCTGACTATGATTCCGGAACGCCATTGTCTCTAGCGAGTGAATATTGGTTGGCATGGGAAAGCTATATTTTCACCAAAATAGAAGGTTGGATTGACCTCAATGGGGACGGTGTCGCCGAAGAAGGCGTCGCATTACATCTGGGTTCAGATGAAGTCATGAAGTCTTTTTCTTTTGCCCTTCCCACGGGAATGACCGATATAGTTATTCAGATCGACCTCGGCAAAATTTTTGAGCAGAACGGCAAAATCTACGACATAGAAGCCAATCCACAGATTCACAGTCTTTCACAAATCGACGCACTTCGAGAATTAAGCAATAATCTTGAACAAGCAGTATCATTAAAAACACCACTATGAAAATTTATTCCTTAAGTGTAACCATTTTCGCAGCTTTACTAATCACCATTTCCGGTTGCAAAAAAGATACAGAAGATCTCACCGCTTCGTACCTCAGTTTTTTGGTTGATGTAACTGTCAATGATGAACCACTAGAGTTTGGAACCAACTACGAGATTAACGGAACTATGATGAACTTTATAGCTACCTATTTTTATATGGGTGGTATCAAATTTACCCAGGCAAACGGTAATGTCATTGATCTCAGCAATCAATATTTACTTGCCGGACCAAAGGTTGGGGGTAGATTATCTGAACCGCTGGCGATCAGCAATATCACCCGGGTGCAATTTTTTGTAGGGGTAGACTCTGTAACAAATGCAATGACAGAAAACGATTTCACACTTCGACCTGCTAGCGATCCTCTGGGAATGCAAAATCCTTCCATGCATTGGAGTTGGAACACCGGTTATCGTTTTTTACGCGTAGATGGAAAATCTGATACCGATGGAGATGGAACTCCGGAGACACCCGTCGAATATCATCTGGGAAATAATAACATGTTAAAGAACATCGACATTACCACGGACGTCACTATGAAGGCAGGAGATAATGAATTATATATTCAATTTGATCTGGCCAAGTTTTTTGAGAACGTGGATGTTGCCTCCGAATTAGTTACTCACGTGGGAGACAATCCCGAACTGGCAGCTAAGTTGCGAGACAATCTACCGGCGGCATTATCAGCGAAATGATATTCAGCTGCCGCAAACGGCTGAACCAGTATTTTCTCTTTTCGATTTTAAGTCTTACGGCCGTAGGAATATTTTCAGGTTGTCAGTCTGAAAGTATTCAGTTGGAGATCCCTGACGGATTTCCTCAACCGACCTTTCCTGAAGACAATACACCGACCGTCAAGCGTGTACTGCTTGGAGAAAAGCTCTTTTTTGATAAGAATTTGTCGCTTGACAGTTCGGTCGCTTGTGTCAATTGTCACCTGCCCCAACTTGCTTTCACCGATGGTAGAAGCAAGTCTACCGGAATCTATGGCCGACAAAGTAAACGCAATGCCCCCAGTATTCTAAACGCCGCTTATCTTACAGAGGTAAATCGAGATGGAGGGGTCAAAAAACTTGATTTGCAGGCAATCGTACCCATAGAAGATGAACATGAAATGGGCATCTCATTACCGGAATTAGCCAAACGTCTTGAGCAGGATCCCGCTTACACCAAACTGGCTCAAGAAGCATATCAACAAACTCCTAATCCCTTTGTAATTACCCGGGCATTAGCCACCTTTATCAGGACCCTATACAGTGGTGATAGCCCTTATGATCAATTCATCCATGGTGATACCACCGCTTTGAATGCGTCAGCACAGTACGGTAAAACACTATTTGAAAGTGACCGCTTGAATTGTACTTCCTGCCATTCCGGATACAACTTTACGAACGGTACTTTTCAAAACAATGGTCTATATGAAGAATATGTGGACCTTGGCCGGATGCTTATCACCGCAGATTCCGCTGATTTAGGAAAATTCCGGGTACCTAGTCTTAGAAATGTTGCTTTAACGGCACCTTATATGCACGATGGGAGTCTGGCAACGTTAGACGCAGTACTAGATCACTATCAGCACCGTGGAGCAAATCCTACTAGGTTACAAAGTGCAAATCTGAGAGCGTTTACATTGACGGAAGATGAGAAAGAAGCACTTTTAGCTTTTCTAAAATCACTGACCGGTCAGACTTTTCCCTACGTTACAGAGTGACGAACGCTTGCTCTGGTAAATTCTGCAAATGGCTTTTTCGTACTTTTGATGCAGATTGAGCCTAATTCTATGACATTACTAATACTTTTCTTTGCTGTTTCGATTACTTTTTCGTTTCTCTGCTCCGTATGGGAAGCTGTGCTTTTGAGTGTAACCACCACCTATGTGAAGCAGCAGGTCCAAAAGGGAACGGAAACCGGCCACCTTTTTGAAGAATTTAAGCAGGATATCGATAAACCCTTATCTGCCATTCTAACCTTAAACACCATTGCACATACGGTCGGTGCCATTGGTGTAGGGGCACAGGCTGGAAAGATCTATGGTGACTCCAGCTTTAGCATATTTGGTTTGGCTGTCGGTTACGAATCTATCATTGCCGCTCTGATGACCCTGGCGATACTTATCCTTTCGGAAATAATACCAAAGACTATTGGAGCAAACATGTGGAAAAGCCTTGCTCCTTTTACCGCCCGGAGTCTTAAGTGGTTAATGCGCATACTCTGGCCGCTGGTCTGGGTTAGTCAACGTATCACCAAGGGACTGAAGAAAGACAAAGGAAAGAGTGTTTTGAGCCGGGCCGATATAACGGCCATGACCCATGTTGGGGAAGAGACCGGTGCGCTCCATCGAAAAGAGTCTACCATCATTCGAAACTTACTGAGATTAAAGGAATTGACCGTCAGGGATATTATGACTCCCCGATCGGTGATGATGATTGTAAATGAGTCTATGACTTGTGGAGACTTTCATCAACAATTTGGGGAGACGCCCTTCTCAAGGATTCCGGTTTACCAGGGTAAAGAGGAGCATATCACCGGATTGGTGTTAAAAGATGCCATCTTGAGTCAAGTAGCTTCCGATCACCACGATGTAACCCTGGAAAGTATTCGTATTCCGATAACTTTTCTCGAAGATCAACTACCTCTACCGGAACTCCTGGAGCAGCTCACCCGTAAGCGTGCCCATCTGGCTATTGTAGTGGATAGCTATGGTTCCATCTCCGGATTAGTTACCATGGAAGATGTAATGGAAACCTTACTGGGCATTGAGATCATGGATGAGAGTGACACTGTGGCAGATTTACAGAAGCTGGCCCGGGCCGAGTGGAATAAACGGGCTAAAGCACTGGGTATTATCAACTAATTCTAAGAGGTCGGGGAATCAACGATTTTCTAAATGACTTTGCATCGCTTTTTGAGCGGGCATTTCCTGCCAGATCCGGTTCTTAAATTCACCCAACCAAGGCCACAATTTCTGTTGATTTAAGTCGACTGTTATTATGGCGATCGGGTCTTCTTCTGTGCCTTCTGATACCAGATTACCCTCGAGATCGAAGATACCGGTACGCATGTCGTACGTAGAGGAAACAAGATAAATCTGATTTTCAATGGCCCTGGCTTTGGCCAGGTTGATATTACCACCCCAGATGGGTAAAAGAATGATCTCCGCTCCCTGCATGGCCAATTGCCTGGCTGGCTCCGGAAAGGAAACATCCCAACAAACCATGATGCCAATTTTTCCAAAATCCGTGTCAAACACGGGAAAATCAGTTCCGGGCGTAACACCACCTTCAATCTCCTCGCGAGGTAGGCAGACTTTTCGATATTTACCCGCCAATTCTCCATTCCGGTTCAGAAGTACTGCCGTATTATACACCGCATCACCATCAGATTCAATCAATCCGGCTACGATATACATTTTCTTGGAGCGCGCAATATTGCCCAGATATTCGGTAGTAGGACCTGGAACTGATTCAGCGATTTCCGTATACTT
Organism: Saprospiraceae bacterium; assembly: GCA_020437045.1. Lineage (GTDB taxonomy): Bacteria > Bacteroidota > Bacteroidia > Chitinophagales > Saprospiraceae > JABDMH01. The sequence continues at coordinate 5,985 of JAGQWV010000398.1, forward strand.
ACTGGTAGTCCCAACGAGAGTTATGCCCTCTGGCAAGCAAACTATGTCCGCCCCTCTATCACCAGCCTGCGCAGCAAGATCACCAAATTCCTTTAAATTCTGGGCCAGGGTAGATTTAACCGGTCGATGATGAATCGCCGCCAAAGTTACTTCCCGGGCCGGAATCTGATCGACTGTCTCAATTTGTGGGAAAGCAAAGTATACCTTTCCATCTCCATCCCATCGATAGGTCAATTCAACTTCAACGGAAGCGGCTGTCTCCGGCACCTGGTACGTTTGATCAAACAGTGACCATCCATCTTCCTGCTCGCCACTAAAATGAGGAAATTCCTTCGCACCAATTTGTTTACCCCCGTTATCTTTCCAAATCATAGTGGTCAAAATACTTCGACCTGGCTCATCCACAAAACGGCTATAGTAAGCACAGCTAAATCGTACAAAACTGGCTCCTTGCACATCAAACTGATTCACCCAACTTCCGTTGTCCAGACCACCTTTATCTCCGGCAATTACCAGTGTATTTTGCCCCCGATACTTAAAATCATTTTCACTCCAATGTTTGGGTTCGATTTCAGGTCTTTGAGCCCGAAAAGTCCAATCAGCTGGCGTTTGACTGCTAATACTGTTCGTCACTACCAACAATAAACCCCAAAAGACTGCAAAAGAAATAGGTGAATGCATGACATGCTCGAATTAGAATGAAAAATATACAATATTTTAGACGCTTGATTACAAATCAGTGGGAGGTTTCTAATTTTTTATTTAATACAGCATTGCATTGCTCTCGATAAAACCATATGTAAAGTCCATGCTTTTCCTTCGGGACGAAATGCCGCAGAATGGCTATCCTTACGACATTCCAGCTATTTCGGCAATCGATCGAATTGACTTTCATCCTGATGTCACTTTTTTGGTGGGCGAAAATGGATCAGGAAAGTCAACCATCATCGAAGCATTGGCTGTGCATCTTGGTTTTAGTCCGGAAGGGGGGACAAAAAATGTAAATCTCAATGTTTCTCAATCTACGTCAAACCTTTACAAATATATTCGAACTATTAAAAGCTATAAAAATCCAGATCAACAATATTTCCTGCGGGCAGAAAGTTTTTACGCAATAGCATCGTACATGGACCAAACCAAATACCTGGAGGGATATGGTGGGAAATCCTTACACCACCAGTCGCATGGAGAAGCTTTTCTCTCAGTGTTAAACTACAAGCTGACGGGTAACGGTTTATATATTCTGGATGAACCGGAAGCGGCTTTGTCTCCTAATCGCCAATTATCTGCATTGACCATCATGCATGATCTGGTGGATAAAAATTCGCAGTTTATTATCGCAACACATTCACCGATACTAATGTCTTACCCTCATAGTAAAATACTTCAACTCTCAAACGGAGGTATTGAAGAAATCCAATTTACAGATACCGAGCATTATCGTATCAATAAATTATTTTTTGACGACCACAAGAATGTCATCAATAAACTACTAAGAACCTCAGAAGATGGATCCAGAAATTAAAAGAGAAAACAAAGTCATACTATGGCTCAAGAGAGTTGGATTAGCAGGTTTTTTATTCTTCCTGATCAAGGGATTAGTATGGATCTTTATTTTTGTATTTATTAAAGGACAGCTGCATTGCTAGTTCAGGAGTCAGTGGTCAGTGGTTCAGTAAGAGATGGAAGAGAGATAACAAAAGCTAGTAGATCAACGGTTATGTTGAATAATTTTAATAAGACTTTTGATGAGGTCCGAGGCGCAAAACGCTGATGTAGCCGTAGCTACAGCGAGTCTTTGCAACGAAGGAGATCGCAAAAAGATATTTAAATTAACGGCCATAATCGATGCGAACATCTACTAG
>JAGQWV010000399.1 GCA_020437045.1 Saprospiraceae bacterium
CAAAAAGTGGCTAAATGTATATAGGATATGCGGGGTGCCGGTTCTCCCCTTTTTAGGGGAGTTAGAGGGGTGCCTTGCCGAGGAAATTGCCGGTAGCGTGAAATTTTAACAAGCCCTCTAAATCCCCTAGGTGGGGACTTTAACCAACAAACCCCGTAACCCTTTCTCATACATATTTCTAACCTTTGCATTTTATAACTTTACAGGGTGGACTCGAATAATAAGGCTTATCAATCCAGTCATAAGATACGCATACTTACGGCCGGATCACTCTTTGATGGTCATGATGTAGCCATCAATATTATGCGGAGGGTGATTCAGCGCTCCGGTGGCGAGGTCATTCATCTCGGGCATAATCGCTCGGTCCAGGAAATCGTTTCCGCGGCTATTCAGGAAGATGTGCAGGGTATTGCCATCACTTCCTATCAGGGAGGGCATATGGAGTTCTTCAAATACATGTATGATCTTCTCCAGGAAAGAGGGGCGTCCCACATTAAAATCTTTGGTGGTGGCGGTGGCACTATTCTGCCCAGTGAAATCGAGACACTGCAGCAATATGGGATTAGTCGAATTTACTCTCCTGATGATGGCAGATCCATGGGCTTACAAGGCATGATCAACGATCTGATGGAACAATGCGATTTTAAATTACCATCATTTGATGAGAGTAATATCAGGCATCTCCGCGTGGATAACCCAGCAATGGTGGCCCGCTGTATCACGGAAATCGAACATAATCCCGCCTTTATCTTGCCGGATTTAACCGCGGATCCCAAAAATGTCTGGGGTGTCACCGGACCGGGAGGTTCGGGTAAGTCAAGTCTGGTCGACGAAATAGTGCTGCGGTTTTTCCAGCTGTATCCGGAGAAAAGCTTAGCGATCATTTCTGTCGATCCCAGTAAGCGTAAAAGTGGTGGAGCGCTGCTGGGAGACCGAATCAGGATGAATGCCATCAATCATCCACAAGTCTTTATGCGATCGTTGGCTACCCGGCAAGCGCACCGGTCACTGGGTGCTGCCGTCGGTAAAAGTATCGAGGCCCTTAAAATTGCTGGTTTTAATTTTATTATCCTGGAGACGTCTGGTATTGGCCAGTCCGATACAGAAGTCACAGAATATGCCAATCTCAGTACCTATGTGATGACACCAGAGTTTGGAGCGGCCTCCCAGTTGGAAAAAATCGATATGCTCGATTTTGCTGACCTGGTGGTCATCAACAAATCTGATAAACCAGGCTCTGCCGATGCATTGCGGGATGTGCGAAAACAATACCAACGAAATCATGATCTCTGGGAAACACCCGCTGAGGAGCTTCCCATTTATAGCGCCGTTGCTTCCCAATTTAACGATTACGGTGTCAATATTTTTTTCAACAAACTAATGGAAAGATTCTTCCCTGGAAGCACTCCCCTATCAGAGCCGGTTTCCCATGAAAGGGATCAGATCATTCCCCCTCAACGGATCCGTTATCTTGCGGAAATTTGTGAATCCATTTCTGTATATGATGAGACGGTAAAGACGCAAAGTACTATTGCCAGCAATCTTTATGCAGTCATCCAATCCCTGAAACTGCTGGACGAAAATGATGCTTCTGTGGATCGTCTCAGAAAAATAAAGGAAACCTTAGAAGAAAAACTGATTCCCGCGAATTATGAAATACTAAAGTCCTGGCCAGAAAAAATCAAGAAATATCAGCAGGAGCAATTTGAATATACTGTACGAAATAAGAAGATATCAGTCCAGAACTTCAGCACCTCCCTTTCGCATCTAAAAATACCGAAAATTGCCTTGCCAACATTTCGTGACTGGGGAGATATTTTAACCTGGAATCTTCAGGAAAACGTACCGGGATCTTTTCCTTTTACGGCTGGAGTATTTCCCTTTAAACGACAAGCCGAGGATCCCACCCGGATGTTTGCCGGTGAAGGAGGGCCCGAACGAACCAATAAGCGCTTTCATTATTTATCGTTAGAAACCCCCGCTAAACGATTGTCTACGGCATTTGACTCGGTGACTTTATATGGAGAGGATCCGGACTACCGCCCTGACATCTATGGCAAGGTGGGTAATTCAGGAGTGAATATATGTACCCTGGACGATGCCAAAAAATTGTACTCCGGTTTTAATTTATGTGATCCGGCGACATCGGTTTCCATGACGATTAATGGTCCAGCTGCAACCATCTGTGCATTTTTCATGAATGCTGCCATAGACCAACAATGCGAAATCTATATCCGGGAAAATAATCTGGAAAATATTGTTGAAGAAAAATTTAAAGAGCACTATGATAAATTGCAATTGCCCCGCCCTACTTACGAGGGCAACTTACCAGAAGGCAATGATGGACTGGGCTTGCTCCTTTTAGGAATCACCGGCGATCAGGTTTTAGCTCCGGAAATTTATGCATCAATTAAAGCGCGGACATTGGCGCAGGTGCGAGGAACTGTGCAAGCTGATATTCTAAAAGAAGACCAGGCGCAAAACACCTGTATTTTCTCGACGGAATTTTCCCTTAAATTAATGGGTGATACTCAACAATACTTTGTCAATAATAAAGTCAGAAACTTTTATTCGGTATCCATTTCGGGATATCATATTGCCGAAGCCGGTGCCAATCC
>JAGQWV010000400.1 GCA_020437045.1 Saprospiraceae bacterium
TATAGATGAAAGCCAATTGACCAAGATGGTTCAGCTTGCAGTAGATAAGAGTGGGGCGTTTATTGAACTATTTGATATACCAAGTCGGTCATTAAATCGCTCGGGAAAGTTAAATCCACTTCTTAAGAAAGTGATAGTAAATACATCGGGGCAACCGTGAGTTTGAGAAGACTGACCGTGTTCTACTATCTATACTCGATATTGAGTAGCCTTGATTTTACTCGAGGAATTTTTGTCCTTTTTTTGTTGCATCGGGGCTTTTCTCATTCAGATGTCGGACTCTTTCAGAGTATTCTCTTTTTTTCAATTCTTGTTTTTGAAGTCCCTACTGGAGTATTTGCTGATTCCTATCGAAGAAAATGGAGCCTCACTTTTGGAATGGTCATTTTAGCCATTGCGTTCTTTGGTGTACTCTTAGCTAATGAGGCAGATGACTCAAAAATAGAATCCCTGGTGCAAGCAGCAAAAGAACAGGACATTTCTGTCGTGCCCACCCAATCTTTAATGACCCGTTGGCTGGCTCCGCAAGCAGCGGAATTATTGGTACAAGAACCAGAAATGAAGTATATCTCCCCATCACTGCGATACAGCTGGCGTCAAAATAAAGAACAGATGCTGGATAGGTTGCAGTACACACCAGAACAATACAATCGATTCATCGAATTAAGACATAAACTTTTACGATCATTTATCGAACACAACGTCCCGGTGCTGCTGGGTTCCGATGCACCGCAGGTGTTTAATGTTCCTGGATTTTCCATTCATCATGAAATACAGTCACTCTTTGATGCTGGTTTGAGTAACTTTCAAGTGCTTAAAGCAGGTACGATCAATGTCGCCTCATTTTTTCAAGCTGATGACCGGGGTGTGGTAGCACCTGGTAAGATTGCCGATCTGGTGCTACTGGCCGGAAATCCACTTGCCGATATCAAAAACACCAAACAAATAAATGCAGTAATTTATCGCGGCAAACTTTTAAGCCATAAAGAAATTGAAGAAGGTCTGCAAAAAATCAGTGATAAATATAATTCCGATTCCAAATGAAGAGACGTCATTTTTTAAAAAATACCGCTACCCTGGTTACCTCTGGCAGTGTTGGTTTCCCACTCATCAAAAAACAAAAAGATATGTACCGCACCGTTCTAATCGGTTCGGGTTGGTGGGGAATGAATATTCTAAGGGAAGCCTTTCAATCGGGTAAATGCCAAATTGTTGGACTTTGTGATGTAGATGAAAATCAACTGCAAAAAGCTTCCGATGAAGTCTTCCAGTGGAACGGTGAGAAGCCCAGGTGGTATAAGGATTTCCGGGAATGTATCAGAGACGCAAAACCTGACATTGCTATTGTTGGCACTCCGGACCACTGGCATGCTTTGCCAACGATCGAAGCGGTTAATGCAGGAGCGCATGTATATGTTGAAAAGCCCATTTGCCATACGGTTGGTGAAGGTCAGGCCATGTTAAGAGCGGCCCGTTTAAACAACCGGGTTGTTCAGGTAGGCACGCACCGGAGGGTTTCTCCGCACATGATTTCGGGCATGGATTTTCTAAAGTCCGGAAAAGCAGGAAAAATCACTATGGTAAAATGCTTTGTCAATCAAAAGAGAAATTTCGGCGATCCGGTTGCGGACACCCCGGTTCCGAAAGGGCTCGATTGGGATATGTGGGTCGGTCCGGCACCAGCACAACCTTTCAATCCAAAAATACATCCCAAGGGATTTCGCAATTTTCTTGATTTTGCCAATGGTACGATTGGTGATTGGGGGATCCATTGGTTTGATCAGGTATTGTGGTGGACCGAAGAGCGATTTCCGCGGTCCGTATTCAGCACCGGTGGCCGTTTTGTAAATCATGACAATACCAATGCTCCGGACACCCAACTGGCGACCTTTGATTTCGAAGATTTTGTTTGTTGCTGGGAGCATAAATATGGTGCCGAAAATGCTAACGAAGAATCGAATATCGGACTCTATTTTTATGGATCGGAAGGAACCATGCATCTTGGCTGGAGAGACGGCTGGACCTTTTATCCGAATAAAAAATCAGGGTCCATCCTGCACCAGGACCCCAATGTCCATGAACCGGATTTTCAAAACATCAAGGAATTATGGGCCGATTTTATACAAGCAATCGAACATAAAATACGTCCTATCTGTGATATAGAAGATGGGCAATTAGCTACAAACATGAGCTTACTAGCCATGATCTCATTAAAACTGGGTCGCAGTGTGCAATGGGATGGACAAAACACCATCAACGATCCCGAAGCAGAAGCATTATTACGGCGATCTTATCGAAGTCCATGGGAGTATCCTGAGTAATTTGCCCCAGAGAAACTGTAAAATTTATTCCGGAGGTTACCACGTGTTGTTCATCAAAGACACAAACATCAGCATTAAGCTATCTTTCAATCCCAGATTGGACACCCCGTTAATATGTTCCTTTTCACCAGGATTATGGATAGGAAATCAGTAATAGAGAAGCATTTCCAGAGCTCCCCCTTGATTTCGTGGGAAATAATGTTTGACCTGGGGAAATTCTCCCAATAAATGAATGACCGCCTCCTTTAATACCCCTTCTCCTTTACCATGAATAATAATTGCCATGCCAATTTTTCGGTCTATCAATTGTTCCAGAAATTTTCGGCATTCCTTCAATTGATACTCGAGTATACTTAATCCTGAGGCGGATGAATATCCCTCTAATTTTTCCAA
>JAGQWV010000401.1 GCA_020437045.1 Saprospiraceae bacterium
GAAAATTACACCACCCTTAATGAGACCTTTGCCAAGTATTTTGCCGAAGATCTGGATAAGATCGGGTCTCTCTATTTTACCAAAGAAGTCTTTGACGGCACTTATCCCGGCTATGGATCCTCCTATCCTGACTTGCAGGGCGGACTCGGTCTATTATTCGAACAAGCCAGCAGCCGTGGTCATGTACAGGAAACACCCATGGGCAAATTGACCTTTGCCTTTACCATACGCAATCAATTCACTTCCGGAATGGCCACCATCCGGGCTGCGGTCGAAAACAAAGATATGCTCTATGATTATCAGCATAAATTTTTCATTTCCGCCCGGCAAAATGCTCGCAAGAGCAATATCAAGGCCTACGTGTTCGGTGATCCGAAAGATGAAAACCGGACCCGGGCATTTATCGAAACCTTGCTATTGCACCAGGTGAAAGTCTATCCCCTAGAAAAAGATGTCCAGAAAGAAGGACTCACCTTTAAAGCCGGCGAAGCTTTCTTTGTCCCCACGGATCAACCGCAATATCGCATCATCCAAAATGCCTTTGAAACGTATGATGAATACCATGACAGTGTCTTCTACGATGCCTCTGCCTGGTCTCTTGTCAATTTTTATAATATGCGGTACGCCAGCAGCAATATTGCTTTGGAAAATAAAGCAGAAATTACGCTGGAAAATAATCATCCAACAACAAACCCGGTGGCCCAATCCAGCTATGCCTATCTAATTCCCTGGGATGATTATTATGCACCGGCGGTATTATATAAATTACTTGATGCCGATATTAATATCATGTCAGCTTTTAAACCCTTTACCACCGTGGTAGATGGAAAAGAAATGGATTTTGGATACGGCACTTTAATTATCCCGGTACAAAAGCAAAAAGTCGATGTCGGAGTCTTACATAAACTAGTTAATGAAGCTTTGGATTCTTTTAAAGTACAAGGCTTTCAGGTAAATACTGGCTATCACATTAAAGGAGTAGATCTGGGCAGCAGTAGTATGCGACCGATCGAAAAACCGAAACCTTTGCTGTTAATTGGCGGAGGAGTTTCTTCCTATGAAGCCGGAGAAGTATGGCATGTGGCAGATACGAAATTAAATATGCCGATCACCAAAGTGGATGTCAATCAATTTAAAAGAATTGATCTAGAAGATTATAATAGCTTGATTTTAGTTTCGGGTAATTATAGTGAATTGGATTCCAACGATATCAAAACCATTAAATCCTGGATTGGAAAAGGAAATACCTTAATCACTACCAGACAAGCATGTACCTGGGCTATTCAAAAAAAGATCGTTAATGAAAAATTAATTGAAAAGAAAAAAGAAGATGTTGAAAGTGCACCTGAACGACAGGAATATGTCAATGCACCGGAAGAACTTGGCCGCGAAGAAGTGGGAGGTGCTATTTTTAAAGTGGATCTGGATTTAACCCATCCGCTAGCCTTTGGATATTATCAAAAACAAATACCCGTGTATCGCAACAGCACCGTATGGCTGGCTCCCAGCAAAAATCCATACAGTACAGTGGCCAAGTATACCGATGATCCGCACATGGACGGATTTATTACCGATAAAAATCTCAATGAATTTTTAAAACCTTCGGCGTCAATAATCGTCGGTAAAGTGGGCCAGGGCCGGGCGATTATGTTTGCTGACAATCCCAATTTTCGGGGTAGCTGGTATGGCACCAATAAATTGTTTTTCAACGCTTTGTTTTTGGGTAGTCAGATCCGGGTTCCGGAGTGATAGAGCAGAGGGCTCGGAGCAGAGGGCAGAGAGCATAGAGCTATCATCTCTGGACGAGCCCAGCGGGAGGAAAGAGTTGAACAGCTCTGGTCGAGCCAATTTAGTAGTCAGTATTTAGTATTAAGTGGTCAGTTTGTCCTCTCATAAATAACGTTGAAAAAAATATGAATCAGGATCTTTAGGATCACCTGAATTAGTTCGTGAGTAAAATACTTTCGAACTCCTCTAATTAAAACGCGAAGTTATCATTCAGTCATAAACCACCAATTATGGAGTCCAACTCCGCAAAAGAGTTGTATCTCTTGTCAATGGATAAAAAGACAGAGATAATCCGCCCTCGACAATCAGTGAGAATATTGGTTGGATACCCGTAGGGAATAGCAAAAACATCTTCGATAAGTTGACCTGCTGCTGGAACCACTGGAAAAGAAAAATCCAAATCCGAATTTTGGATTTCTTCTTTTGAGTCTCGGCAAAAACTAAGAATGGATAAATTTGAACGTTGTTTCAATTCATTCAACTCGTCCAGCTCTTCGATACAGGGTGGGCAACCGATAAACCAAAAATTAAATAAATTAAATTCAGAACTCAATAAATTCTTATTGGAAAGTATATCACCATTTAGGGCCCCTGCTTTAAATTTTGGTAGCTTGTCACCAACCAGACAATTTAATTCCTTCATAATAATAACTCCACCGACATTGCCTTCCGTTCGCGGTGAGCATCTTTGAACCGCCTGCTAGTATGACCCCGAAGCGGTACACCCTGAAATGAAAAGTAAAATAATGACCACTTTAAAAGGTTCCAATTGAATTTCACTCAGTATCATTTCAC
>JAGQWV010000402.1 GCA_020437045.1 Saprospiraceae bacterium
GCAAAAAGATATTTAAATTAACGGCCATAATCGATGCGAACATCTACTAGCCAATCCATAGCTTCTATTGACACTCCCTCCATCGGAAGCAGTCGGTGGTATGATCATTGACCATCCCAACTGCTTGCATAAAAGCGTAACAAATAGTCGATCCCACAAATTTAAATCCTCTTTTTTTTAGATCCTTACTTAGGGCATCACTCTCCGCTGTAAAAGCAGGTACCTCACCGATCGTCTTCCATCGATTGATGATCGGTTTGCCATCAACAAATTGCCAGAGATATTCGTCAAAAGATGGAAAGGATTCGAGCAATTTTAAATAAGACTGAGCATTAGTGACCACGGCATTTACTTTCAGTTTATTTCGGACAATTCCTTCGTCCAATAAAATTTTGCTAATTTTTTTAGCAGAATATCTCGCCACCTTCTCTGGATCAAAGTGATCAAATGCCTTGCGATAATTTTCGCGTTTTTTCAGAATTGTGATCCAACTGAGACCAGCCTGAGCACCTTCCAGATTGATCATTTCAAACAATTGCTGATCGTTATGCAAGGGATAACCCCATTCACGGTCATGATAACTAATATAAGGTTCGCTGCTTCCAGCCCAGCGACATCGGGTTTTGTTTTGAGACATCGTCCACATTTTGAAAAGGTGAATATAGGATCATTTTAACTTACACACGAAAGATTAATTTCGTGCCATTCTTAAATAAAGAAAGTCTTCGATAACAAAAATAATCTTTCATTCGTCACGGAAGAACTTGATTGTGGCAATTAAAGGCAAATGATCCGAGTAGGGAACAGAATCGATTTTTTCCGTGATCACTTTAAACGGTGCATTTTTACTAATAAAAATAAAATCAATTCTTCGGTCTGGATTTTTTGCCGGAAATGTATATGCATCGTTGGCAATGGGAAAAAGGGTAAACTCTTGCCTTAGAATATCAATTTCCTCAGAATTATGAAAAGCATTAAAGTCACCTAACAAAATGACTGGATGCACTATTTTCTGCAGTAGATTTATCACCAAATCAATTTGCTGTTGCCGTGAAGATTTGTTTCGGTAGTCGAGATGCACTACGGCAACCGTAATAACGAGATCCCTATCTATACTAATATCTGCTAACAACATAGAAACAGACTTTCCCTCGGATTCGGGATACACCGGAATAGTCTTATTTTCCACCTTTAGGACCTTACACTTTGTTAAGAGTGCTTGCCCATAAGCTCCGCCTTGAAAAGGGAAGTGACGGGTAAAATAACTTTTCAGCTTTGATCCCCGCGCTAAAATTTTTGGTTCATCCATTTTACCTGATCGCTCACATACGCTATCGACTTCCTGCAGTCCGACAATCGATGCACCCGATCTTTTAATGTACTTCCTCATCGCATCGATGGTCAACTGGTCATCAGCATCGGCACCGTGATGAATATTATAGGTCATTATTTTAAACATCCCCGACTGTGAAAATACCTGAGTCGAAAGCAAGAGTATAATCAGTATTTTGAAATATTTCATTCCTTCTTTATCGCTAAGATTCCCAAAAATAAAAGCATTTCCGGATTTATCAGGTAAAATGGATGACAGGGCTGATTATAAATCATCAGGTATGAAGAGAATAGCATAAAGGTTTCTAGTTAGATATGATTGTCCAGCAAAATGGCTACCTACTGAAACCGCCGACTATTATTTATCCCTATATTAATTCAATTAGCGGGAAGAATTGGAAAGAAAGAAGAGCCGATACTTTATAAAAATACTCAAGTCGCAGCTATAAATGTTTTGCCAACCCCAGAGCCAAAACCCAGTTATCGTAGGCATCCCATTTTACATCATATTGAAGCGTACCGAAAACCTCCCAGCCAGCAGGAAGATGAACACCATACTCTACTCCTGCACGATTCAACCAAAAGTTTTCACCTGCGGAAAATTCCCGGCCAAACCCCGCCAACACAGACCAACGCTCATTCAACTTATAAATTCCCAGAAGAGCTGGTGCGATCGGATAAACCCGCTCGATAATCTCATGATCTTCTCCCTGTGCCTCCGTGCGGACTTTATATTCTTCAAAAATAAAATCCGTATGGATACCGATGCCCCAATGTTCATTAAATTGCAGCGTATAATTTATTCCATACGACGGCAAAGAAAGTAAGCTAGTCTGTCCCTCCTCATTCTCTTCAAATAAATGAGCATGACCAATGTCTAATGCGACAATATGCATGGGAAATGACTCTTCTGCATGATCTGAATGTTCCTGCGCATTAATTGTGTTCCATGTGACAAGAAAAACAAAGGTGGATAAGAAGGCTAAAAAGAGAGATCTCATACGGCAATTAAATTGAACGAGAGCTCAAAATACAGTAATCTCTATGCCTACAATGCGATATCAATCACTTAAGCATATGATTAAAAACACTGACTTAACACTCGCTAAACAATGATATCTAAGATTGATAAGGTTTATCACCCTTTCGCTCTTCATCATCTGCGTAGCATCCACGTCCTTTCTGACAGGTTCCGGGACCAACCAGTGCATAATCAGGTCCGGTGCCACCTGCCGTACGTATACACCAGAATATCGTATTGGCATCATCCAATAAATACCAGGGATTTTCTCCTCCTTCGGGCATACCATAGGGATTTCTTGCCCGCAAGTACTTGCAAAGTTTGGGAAGATCGGTTTTCATCATCAAAATGTCTAGATCAATTCACTCAAGGCCCGAACAATAATGGATTTAAAGAGCGGAATTTTATATCCATTTTTTGATAACGGACGGGCAACTTCCATAGCTTTCTCAGCTGCCTTGGTGATTGACATATCGTTTAATTGCTCACCTTTTAGGATTTTTTCCGCTTCATAACTCCTAATCGGAGTTGGGGCTGCCGCTCCCAGAGCAATGGTAATGTCCACACAGGTATTGCCCTTCATCTCTGCAACTACGGCCACATCAGCCAGCGACCAATCGTAGGATTCCCTGGCTACTTGCTTGATATAGAAACTCTTCGTATTTGCCGAAGGTGCCGGTACCTTAATTTCTGTGATGAGATCCTTTTTACCCAATATATTTTCCCGGCTAATGTCTTGCATCGGAGAAACAAAGAAATCCTCAATGGATACTACCTTCTTCTTCATGTCACCGCCCTGAATTACTACAGATGCCTTTAATGCCAGCAAAGCAGTGGCAATCGACGAAGCATGGACACTTACACAAGATCCATTATTAATGATAGCATGGCCTTCATTCTGACCTGTTTCAGAATGCCGTGCAAAGCATCGATCTCCATTCTTGCGAAAACATTGATGATCAACGGAGCGAAAGTACCAACAGCGGGTTCGTTGAGCCAGATTACCAGCAATGGTTGACATATTTCTTAATTGGGGAGTCGCTGCGTGTGCTACCGCCATCTGCAAGGCCGGAAAGTTGATAGCTACGTCGGGGTGATGTTCTATCTCGGCAAGAGTTACATTCGCCCCTATCGTCATTCCTTCGTTATGCTCATGCTCTATTTTATCCATGCCTGGAATATCCCGCACATTAACAATCGTTTTAGGACTAATCAATCCTTCTTTGAGAAAGTCCAGAACATCTATTCCTCCCGACTTGAAGAAGGCAGCCTCATTTGATGGGCTATATAGTTCCTCAGACAAGGTTGTATTGGCATTCTTCAAGGCATCTTCCACCGACTTCGCTTCGTACCAACTAAATCTATTCATGATTTATAAATTTATTCGTAGTCTTTATTTAAAGCATTTAAGATACTGGCCGGGGTGATTGGAATTTCAAAAATTCTGACCCCAATAGCGTTATATACTGCGTTAGCGATCGCTGCGGCTGTAGCAATATTTGCAGGCTCAGCTATACCATAGGCATCTGTGGAAGACTGGGCCGGATATTCCTCGACCAGAATGGATTCAATCTCCGGTATTTCCATGGCATAAGGCATTTTATACTGATCAACATTGGCATTGATAAAATGACCAGTGCCTTTATCCATCACTCTGGCCTCATAAAGCGCATAGGAAACGCCCTGAATGACACCCCCATTGATCTGACTTTCTAATTGCCCAATATTTAAAGGTCGCGCACAGCTATGCGCAGCCACAATTCGATCCACTTTGATCAACCCGGTCTGCGTGTCGACGGTTACTTCAGCAAATTGGACAGATCCCAGGTCTCCGTATGCCAGCCCCCATGATTGTTGGAAGCCACCGTAGTCATCACCCCGGCTGGCAAGAACGGAAATATGTCCGGTACGTAAGGATTTCAACGCATCCTTAAACGTCATTTTTCTGGAAGAATCGTCCATATGAACGACCATCCCATCTTTTACCGTCAATTTATTGGCCTCGGTCTTCCATTCCTTTGCCACTAAATCGAACAACTTTAACTTAACCTGATAAGCTGCATTTCGGGTAGGCGGAGTAATGGATCCTGTCACTACACTACCACCGGAAGCGGGTCCGTCGGGAAATACGGTATCGCCAATTCGGACGGTTACATCGGATACTTCAAGACCTAATTCCTCGGCAACCACCTGAGCGAGAATTGTTTTGGTACCGGTGCCAATATCCTGAACACCGCTACGGACTTCAACCGCACCATCTTTATACAATTTCACTTCTACCGACGAATCCAGATGAACAAACCGGGGCCAGGTGGACTGGGCCATTCCCATTCCCTTCTTTACCGGCCCTTGGGAAGATCCGGCAGGTTGCCTTTTGGACCATCCAAATTTTTCGGCACCTCGCATCCTTTCGACCTTGCGTACATCGCTTTTATCGATTTTGTCGCGGAGTGTCAATGGATCGATTTTCAGTTTCTCTGCCAATTCATCAATCGCCTGCTCGACACCGAAAGCCCCTTGGACATTGCCAGGTGCCCGCCAGGCTGCTCCAGGACCTGCATGCGTTAAAACATCATACTGTTCGGTTGTAAAATTAGGACACTCATAAAGAATCTGAGCTATACGTCCTACTCCGGCACCAAGGGCTACTCCGGCGGTACCATGAGATTTTTGTTGGATAGCCGTTAAGGTTCCGTCTTTCTTTGCACCAATTTTCAAGGAATGCAATGAATTGGGCCGGTTACCTTCGGCCAGATGTTCCTCCTGACGGTCAAGCATCAGCCAAACGGGTCGACCTGTCTTCTTTGACAATGTAGCGGCCATGGGTCCAAAAGTTCCGGCACTGTGTTTTGCTCCAAAGCCACCTCCCATAAATTGACAGATCACTCGAACCTGACTCTTTGGCAAATCAAAATAAGTAGCTAATTCATCACGAACACCTTTAGTACTTTGTGTGGAAGCATATACCGTCATTCCTTCCGGTTTCCAATCAATCACCACTCCATGAGTTTCCAAAGGAACATGGGTATGTACCTGTGTTCGGTACGTTCGCTCCACAACCACATCAGCCTCGGCAAATCCTTTCTCGACATCGCCTCTCGGTCCACCCCAAAAACTGGATGTCGATGGTCCTCTCAGATTTCCCTTCCCTTTGCTACCATCGTGCACTACTCCCACATCACCACCATCCCGTTGCTCTGCAATTGGCTCGTCATATACCAGAGGTGCATTGGCATCCAGGGCATCTTCGAGGTCAATAACAAATGGCTTTTCGTCGTACTTAACCTTAATCAACTTAATGGCTTCTTTGGCAATATCCAAGGATTCTGCCGCAACACCGGCAATCGGTTGGCCCACAAATTTAACCATAGGCAAATGATCTTTGTCGTCCATTTCATGCATCAGATGCACGGCATGAACTCCTGGCAGTTTTTCAGCCAAGGTGGTATCGATAGCCAGGATTTTTGCATGAGCAACATTGGCTCGCAACATCTTCGCGTAAAGCATACCAGGCAATTGAATATCGGAAGTATATTTTGCCTCTCCAGTCACTTTGGCACGAGCATCCAATCTGGGAACACGCTTACCTATGACCCTTAATTCATCATTAATAGGCCAGGCGGGGGGATCTTCCGCCGGGATTTCCCGTTCGATCTCGCCCAAATTATATCCCGGAATCCCGTGGGGAAATTTTTCTTTTTTTGTATCCATCTTACTTCATTTTTTTTGCTGCCGCCAGGGTAGCTTTAAATACGTGAGGATAAGTACCACAACGACATAAATTGCCTCGTGTGGCTTTTTTGACATCTTGAAGTGTCGGATTAGGATTTGTTTTTAACAAATGCGCTGCTGACATGATCATACCCGGAGTGCAATAACCACACTGACTCGCATCATGCTCAATAAAAGCTTCTTGCAATGGATGTAATTCGTTTCCTTCCGCTAAACCCTCGATGGTTTCTACAGGTCTTGACCCAACATCAAGGGCCAGGGTCATACAGGAATTAACCGGTCTGCCATCGAGCCATACCGTACATGCTGAACAAGCCCCCCGATCACAGACCACCTTGGTGCCAGTCAAGCCTAAATGATCCCGCAATGCGGTAGCCAGTGTCGTACGAGGTTCTACGATCAATGATTTTAACTCGCCATTTACTTTCATTTCAATGGTCACCGCATCGGGACCAAAAGCTTTACCTGTGGCCGGTTGACTCTCGAAAGCCAAAACACTGGAGTTAAGCATAACTGTTCCAGCGGTGGTCAGCCCTGCTCCTCGTAAAAAACCTCTTCGGCTAAGATTGCCTTTACCAGCATTCTTAGAGGATTTATCTTTGTCATTTTTCATTGGAAAATGAGGACTTTAGATTAAAAAATTCACGCCATCAAGTTAAGGATAAATAGCTATTTTGTAAAGGACCACGATCACCAACACCCGATTATTTCTTATTTAGAATTATTATCAAGTATCACCTGAGTCATTAACAGACCTACCCTATGAAGTAATCTACCCTTATCCTGCAGACTAATATGTTTCACTACCTTTTATGGTAAGCTCCCTCATTGAATTACTTCGGCTCGTCGGCACCCTACCTGCTGGTTACTATTAC
This sequence comes from Saprospiraceae bacterium, assembly GCA_020437045.1. GTDB lineage: Bacteria > Bacteroidota > Bacteroidia > Chitinophagales > Saprospiraceae > JABDMH01. The sequence continues at coordinate 6,961 of JAGQWV010000402.1, forward strand.
CTCCGTCCAGACTTCGGTAAACTGAGAAAAGCTAAAAGCGACAGCGTCCTCCCAGGAAGCTTCGTCCATCGGAGTACAGCGTCTTTTTGCTCTGAAGGGGGAGTATCAGTCTCCCGTAGTCTTTATCATCACCATGTATTTTCCTTAAATTAAAGACATTGACTCCAGATAGCAAATCCTTTCTGAGTCCATGAGTGTTATTCATTTGAATGGATTTGAGCTACTTTTGTTCGATAAGAAAAACATATGAATAATCACGCCGGCATATCCTACAGCCAAGGGGCAAAAAAAGCACTTGAAGAACTGGTAAATTACCTGAAAAACAGCAGAGAGGGTAAAAGTCCGGTTGTAGAACTCAGACCAATGGCAGAACTTGCTGCGGACCTAAACTTGGCTCAACAGATACGAGAAGGAGGCCTAAATGATGAAAATATTCAAGAATTCTTGCACAAATACCTTGATCACTCCATGCACATGCACCACCCACGTTACATGGGACATCAGGTAGCGGTACCACATCCTGCCTCCGCCATTGCGGATATGGTTCATGGTCTCATCTGCAATGCCATGTCTATCTATGAAATGGGGCCGGTAGCGGCTACCATCGAACGCGAAGTAGTCCAGTGGATGTTGGAAAAAGTCGGTTGGCAGGTGGAGGGAGGTGGTCTTTTCACGGATGGAGGATCCCTAGCTAACATTCATGCCATGCTTGCGGCCAGAGCAGCATTGGATCCACATGCATGGACTAAAGGGGTACGCCAGGATATGGTCGTTTTGGCACCTGAGAATTCACACTATTCCGTAGCCAGAGCAGTCAGTATCATCGGATTAGGTCATGAATCAATCGTACCCATACCTACCGACCGGTTTGAAGTGGTCATTCCGGACACGCTTCCAGATCTGATTCATCAGCAACGCGACCAGGGAAAAGCAATCATGGCCATTGTAGCCAATGCCTGTGCTACTTCAACCGGACTTTACGACCCAATCGACGAAATCGCCGATATATGTCAGGAACATCATTGCTGGTTTCATATCGATAGCCCACACGGAGCAACAGCACTTTTGTCGGAAAAATACCGTCCCTTGTTAAAAGGAATCGAAAAAGCTGATTCCGTAATATGGGATGCACATAAAATGATGCAAACGTCATCTTTAAGTACAGCCCTTCTCTTTAAGAACAAAGAGCATTATTATCAAACTTTATCTCAGAAGGCCAGTTATTTAATCCACGAAAAAGAAAATCCTGGATACGATGTTCTACCCTATCAGATTGAGTGTACAAAGGCAGCAATTGCAGCAAAATTATTTTTTGTTCTGGCGGCCGTCGGCGAAAAAGGTATGGGTGATTTCATCGAAAATTTATATAACAACAGCAGGACTTTTGCAACCATGATAAACAATCGCCAGGGCTTTGAATCAAACATTCCTGTTGAGTCAAACATTATATTATTCCGCTATCAACCCGACAAAATAAATCAATTGACCCTCAGAGAAAAATTAATAAAGACGGGGTCTTTCTACATCACCAGTACTGAAGTTAAAGGAGTAAGATATTTACGTCTGGTGATCATGCAAGAGAGTTCTACCGCAGAACATATCGAAGCTCTTCTAGACAAAATAACAGAGGTAGCTGAAGGATTAAATTAGTTCTTTAAGGCAAATGATCTTATGGTCCCATTCTAATTATCTATTAGTATCATAAAAAATGGAAAAAGATTATATCCCAATTTCATGCAGCTTCTACGATCATTTGGAAGCCTGGGCAACGCTTAAAGAAGAAGTCAATATCACATTTAAAAATGAGTTAGACGAGTACAGGGGCATTTCAGGTATAATTATGGATTTTACAATCATGAACCAAGCCGAGTACCTCATATTACAATCTGGCTTGCAGATCCGGCTGGATAGGATCATCGAGATAAATAATCTGAAGATTCAGGATTTCAAAAAATGTTAGGCGTGATTTCCAGTCGGAAAATAATCTGTCTACCTAAGTGGTTAAATATCCGGTAGAGCGTAAGAAAAAATAAACATCAATATTCTGCATTTTATCAAACATTACCGTGCATCTTATACATTTATTTATCCCGGATATTGAGTCAGCATATTCAAGAACACTAAACATTTTGATGAAAGAAATAATTAAAATTAAGAATTAGAATCATGATATCCTCAATAGTAGCAACTTGACACTCTTCAATAATTCCAATAACTTATACCAAATTACCAGGAAACAATACAACATGCTTGCAAGAAGTATTCTTTTGTTGATTTATAGTTTAGGTTTTGTCTCTGTCTTTTCCCAGGTCATCACTCCCACCACCGAACAGTTGGAAAGGAAAGGGAAACATTATCTTTTTCCGGAATTTAGTGAGGCTCAAATCATCCGGAAGGATGGTAATGATTCTAAAGGGGAATTGAACTACAATCTTATAACCGAAGAAATTATTATCAATATAGGTAACGGTATGGTTGCCTACGCTCCAATCGATCCGGTAGAGAAAATCATTATTGAAAATGTCGAATTAATCCCTATCCAAGGGGTGATCTATCAGTTGTTGGTGGATGGAAAGGTCCGCCTTCTGGTACATCGCAAACAAACCATGGAACGCACTGGGCAACAAACAGGTCTCGGAAGGACAGCCGGAACTTATACCAATGACGCAAACACCTACTCCAGTGAACCCGATTATATCCCCACTTTAAAAGACAAGCAGATCCTCTATTATATGATCTTACCCGGCAATTTTGGTCTCAAGAATGTCAATACCTATTTTATATGGCAAAATGGTGCGTTAAAACCACTACGAAGGTTAAAACAATTGGAAGCTTTTGTCTCGGACAAGAATGCATTGAAGATGTTCTTAAAGAAAGAAAAAATCAAAGTTGACAGTGAGGAAGATCTAATTAAAGCCATCCATTATTGCAATAACGAATAGCTTGATTTGAATTACACGTGCTTCAGGGCATTATCCAAATCCATCTGCAAATCTTTGACATTTTCTATCCCTACGGAGTAACGAATCAGATTCTCCGGGATGCCCAGCTTTTTTCGTTCCTCAGCAGTTGCTTCAACATGGCTGGTTGTACTGGGTGGACCAGCAATAGTATCAACAGAACCGAGGTGAGCAGCGAGACGTACCAGCTTCAGATTTTCAAGGACACGCTTTACCCCGGCAAAGTCACTGTCTGGTTCGAAACTCAGCACACCGAAACCAGTCATTTGTTTGCTGGCAATTGGATAATCCGGATGATCCGGAAGCCCCGGATAAAAAACAGATTTAACTCGCGGATGATTTTGGAGAAAATGGGCAATTTTCAAAGCATTTTCATTATGCCGGAGCATACGTAATTCTAACGTACGTAAACCCCGTAAGATCAGGTAGCTGGAAAATGAATCTAAAGCCGCGCCATTGATCTCCCGAAATTCATGAACCTTTTGGATGAGCTCCTTTCGTCCGGTCAGGAGTCCTCCCATAGCATCTGCATGTCCACACAGGAATTTGGTAGCACAATAGACAACGAGGTCAGCGCCCAGGGATAACGGTAATTGATTAATCGGTGTTGCAAAAGTATTATCTACGACTACCAGCGCTCCCATCTCATGAGCGACCCGGCTCAGTCGATATATATCGACCACTTTTAAAGTGGGATTGGTAGGTGTTTCTAAATACAACAGATCACAACCCTTTTTTATCTCCCTGATCATCGATTCTGTATCGTCAGTATCGCACAAAGTAACATCCACATCGTGCTGAGGCAGAAAATTAAGAAAAATAACACTTGTTCCTCCATAGCTATCCATTTGAGAAACCACTCGTTTTCCCGGGGTTAGAAAAGCGTAAAGCGTGTTGCTGATCGCCGCCATTCCAGTAGAAAAACTACAGGCAGCCTCTGCTCCATCCAGCATTCTAATTTTTTCTTCCAAAACTGTCGTCGTAGGATTGCTATTCCGGCTATAGATATGTCCTGCAGTTTTACCTTGTGCGACCTGCTGCCAGCTATTGATATCCTCGTAACCAAAAGTGACATTCATAGATATTGGGGGTATCGTGGCCCCCTCAGCAAAAAGGTGGTCCTCTCCCGCCCAAACAGATTTTGTACTGTAACCGGTTTTATCCAACTCCAAATTTTGCTTCATTAGTACTTATGGTTAGAGAATTTTGACTTAAATAAAGTACGCACGACCATCAGCGCTTCATCAATGTTGGGTGATGACATGGGCTCCCTGCCCACTGTGCACAAAGTAACATTCGAGTTTCAGATTAAATGCATCCCGGTATGCCTTGCTCACTCTTTCAACAAAGTCTTCTACCGCATTCTCTTCGATAAGATTTAGGGTACATCCACCAAATCCACCACCCATCATTCTTGATCCAAGGATAGCAGGTTCTTTCCTCGCCTCTTCTACCAAAAAATCCAACTCCACACAGCTTACGTCATACTTTTCGCTCAGGTCAGCGTGAGATTGATACATGAGATTTCCCAATGTCTTCAGGTCATGATCCTGTAAAGCGCGGGAAGCATCCTTCACCCTTCTGATCTCCTGAATCACATGAATTGCCCGGTGATAATCCTGTAGACTTAATTGCGACCTAAATGCCTGCAGAAGCTCGATGGTGACCTCCCTCCAACTGGAGATTTCCGGAGCACCAGCCTTAACTAAACTAAAGACTTTTTCACAGGAGGACCTTCGTTCATTATATCCTGATGAAGCCAGTGAATGGGTGACGCCAGTATTACAAAGGAGAAAGAGATGTTTCGTAAGATTTAATGGCAGATAGGTATGCGATATCGTTAGGCAATCCAGTAAAATTGCCCGATCATGTTCTCCGAATATACTGGCATATTGATCCATGATACCACATTTCACTCCTACATACTGATGTTCGACCTTCTGACAATGTAAAGCGAGACTTTTTTTATCGATCTCAATGCCCCAAAGCCGGGCAATCGCCAATGCGCTGGATGCCTCTAGAGCCGCAGAAGACGAAAGACCAGCCCCGGTCGGGATATCACCGGAAAAGACCATATCCAAACCCTCGGCAGCGGTGATATCATCCGTCCATTCGGCAAGAGAACCATAAATAAAATTAAGCCATAAGGGCCTTTTGGAAGGATCGAGTGCGCCCGTCCACTCTACCGATTCATTCAAATCGAGCGCATGAATTCGAAAGTGACCCTTTCGTCCGTTGGTACCAGCTGCGATTCTGATGTATTTATCAATGGCTACGGGCATGACGTATCCATCGTTATAATCGATATGCTCCCCTATGATGTTAATCCTTCCTGGTGCCTGAGCTAACACTTCAGGAGTTTTTCCAAAGTTCTGTCGAAAATATTCCCGGAGTTTTTCTGATACAGTGGTTGCCATGCCCCTATTTTTTAATCAAACCTACAGTACTGACACTGATCCACCAAAACTACACCTCACTTTTTAACGGCTTTTCATCTCTAAATCATCATCTGCTTAGTATTAGCTAGTGCCGGATTATTAGGACTTTCCGACAATCATTCATGACGCGTTGCCTATTCATCCAATCAAGGTAACTTCGATTCCTGCAGCATTTCGGCAATTCGTAAATCTAACCGTAACAGGGCATTATTGGGGTCTGATCCAAATATTGAATAGCATACATTTCCCATGGCATCAACCAGCAACCAATGCGGAGTACCTCCTGCACCATAGTTTATAAAAGTGGTATCGAAATTCTTATCCTTAAAATAGGGAAAACGGATGTAATAATTCTTTTTTCCGTTGATTAGCAATTCATCTTTTAGATCGTGCCCTGAAAAATTGGAATGAATACCAAGCACCTGCAAACTTTCGCCATTTTCATACACCATTCGATTGGCGAAGGGAATGGCTCTCCCTATACACCCGGGGCAAACAAAACTAAATATCAACACCAACAACGGTTTGCCCAGAAAATAATCCACAGAGGGCACAGGATCATCAAAAATAGGGTCTAGCGACCATGGGGGCAGAGGTCTTCCCAATTCTACCTGATTTAGATTCAATCGATTATTCTCTGGCATTATCAGATTGTTTTTCTGAAGGCAATTCCTACCCAGATCGCAGATATTAGAACCGCAGGCATCCCGGTTTTATCCAGTCAGCTTGAAGTTCAATGTTTGGCATTCGGTTTAAGTAATTGAGGAAACTGTTCCTGAAATCTCTTCAGCCTCGGAATTGATACAGCCTGAATATACCCTTGATTCGGATGCAATTTTTCGTAATTCTGGTGGTAAGCTTCCGCCACCCAAAATTTATCAAATGGTTTTACTTCTGCAGCGACTTTTGCCGGAGCGATCTTTTCATTAATCGAGGCGATCTTATCATTGATTATTTGATGTTCCTCCTCATTTTGATAAAATACTATAGAACGATACTGAGAGCCCCGGTCGGGTCCCTGACCATTCACCTGGGTGACATCCTGAGATCCAAAATATACATCTACCAACGTCGGAAAATCAACAACTGAAGAATCATAAAATATCTCTACGGACTCCGCGTGCCCGGTTTGTCCCGTATTGGAATCTTCATAGGTGGGATTTTTGGTATGTCCTCCCGAGTATCCAGACACGGATTCTTCAACCCCTTTTACACTCTCATAGACAGCCTCTACACACCAAAAACATCCCGACGCAAAATAAGAAGTCTTAAGTCCTTCTTTGGTAGGTTGGTAGTGATATGCATTTTCATCGGCCTTGTCTTTCACCCGATTACTCGAATTAACCTGACATTGTCCAAGTACGAAAATTTGGCAAACCATGAT
>JAGQWV010000403.1 GCA_020437045.1 Saprospiraceae bacterium
TTTTGAATGTATCGGTGTGTGCTGCGATGGACAATCATTACAAATTAGATACACCGTTTTATTTTGAGCAAGCAGCAGAAAATGACACTCTGGTTATTGTAGCCTTTGGAAATTCGATTACCGCTACCCGGAAAACAATTGACCAGGTTTTTGCACAACGACTGCCATCACTGCTAAAAAATGATGGAATTATATGCCGGGTTATTAATGCGGGTATCGGCGGAAGTCACACCGGCCATCGAGTAGACAACCAATTATTTAGAATTCCTCATGCATTGGACAGATTAGACACTGCGGTACTGGCTAAAAATCCCCAATTGACTATTATTGGATTTGGCACTAATGATGCCTACATCGATTCCAAAGTTAAAAATGGTCCATCGCGAATTCCACTGCAAGACTATCAGAACAACCTGGAATATATTATTAATCAATTACAACATATCGATAGTCGCATTATTCTGATCGCCCCAAATCCTTTAGGAGAAAAGTTTCCAGATTTCCAGAATAAGCGATTGACAAAATATGTAAAGGTAGTCCGGAAACTCGCTCGGAAATATCATACGGGGTTAGTTGATAATTTTAAGGCATTCAAAAAATTCGATAAAAAGAAAAATCAAAAACTAGACGATTTATTATTGGATGGGATCCATCCCAATGATCAAGGCCACATCATGATAGCAGAGGCTCTGAGACAGGTGATCGTAAATCAGCATAATAATTAGAGAATGTCGACAAATATTTTTTTAAATAGCTTATTTATTTTAATGGGTATTTTATCCTGTTGGAGTTGTGGGAATAATAAGGAAGAACATGTTGCCCAGGAGATATCCACTGTACTACGCATACCACCTACGGAAGGGAATCCGCGAAATAGTGAAGGCGATTTTATCGAACTGGAAGACGGCAGCATTCTGTTTATTTATTCACATTTTACCGGAGGATCTTCAGACTACGCACATGCTGAACTCCGGGGTAGAGTTTCGATAGACCGGGGTAGAAATTGGACCGCTGTGGATAAAGTGATTCTCTCCAATGAAGGTGGCCTGAACACTATGAGCGTTAGTCTTTTGAGATTGAATGATGGCCGTATTGCTCTCTTTTATGCTCGCAAAAATAGCCATGAAGATTGCCGGCCGATGATGCGTATTTCAGAAGATGAAGGAATGAGTTGGAGCGATCCGGTAAATTGTATTCCCGAAAAAATTGGCTACTATGTGTTGAATAATGACCGGGTGATCCAACTGGAAAATGGCCGGATTCTTTTACCCGTTTCATTGCATCAATCTCCAACCAAAGAATGGTCCAATACGGGTTTAATTCAGTGTTATTATTCCGATGATTATGGTGTTCAATGGCAAGCTGGTTTCTTTTTGGAAAACCCGGACAGTGCCATGTTACAGGAACCAGGTCTAATCAAGTTGAAAAACGGGCGGCTGATGATGTTTATGCGTACCCAGGAAGGCACCCAATACGTATCTTTTTCTGATGATGGTGGAATAAATTGGACTCCGGCTAGGTCGAGTAATATTGTTTCTCCTCTATCTCCAGCTTCGATAGAGAGAATTCCATCAACGGGAGATCTTCTCCTGGTCTGGAATAATAATGACGGCACAAAAAAAGAGATTGAAGGCAAGCGCACTCCATACAATCTGGCGATAAGTAAGGATGAAGGCCGGAGTTGGGAAATGATAAAAGTTCTGGAAGATAATCCGGAGGGATGGTATTGTTATACAGCGATAGATTTTGTGGATGATCAGGTGCTGCTTGGGCATTGTGCCGGTTTGCGAAAAGATGGTCGGAATGGACTGGAAGAGACTGATATTACTCTAATTGATCTCGAATGGATTTACAATGCAAATAATGGGGTTGAGTATGAGTAATCATAAAATGGAAAACGATTTCCTGACCGTTGTGGAGGTGAAGGGAAAATTTGATGGCCCGCATCTGTTGGTCATCGCGGGTGTGCATGGAGATGAATACGAACCAATGGAGGCCTGCCGGAGACTTTTCAAGGAGATTGAGTCGAAAAAGGATTTCTTGCGCGGTCGGTTAACCTGTGTGCCGGTTGTTAATCGCGGGGCCTTTCAGCATGGTAGTCGCACCGGTAGTGATCAGCTTGACCTCGCCCGTACGTGCCCCGGACGTCCGGATGGAAGTGAAACCGAAAAGGCTGCGTATGCGGTCAGTCAACTAATCCAAAATTGCGACTTCCTAGTCGATATGCACAATGGTGGTCGAACCTATAATATTTCTCCCCTTAGTGGTTATGTTTTACATCCGGATGTGAAAATTCTGGAGCAACAAAGGATGATGTCTCAGGCTTTTGGATTACCCATTAGTTGGGGCACCGACCCTACGTTGCAAGGAAGGACCTTGTCTGTTGCCCGGGATGCCGGTGTTCCGGCCATCTACACCGAAATTGGTGGACAGGGCATTTATCACGAAGCTTATACAAAGCTGGCACTAATCGGTTGCCTCAATGTCATGCATTTTCTGAAAATGTTGGACGGAGACGATCCTCATCTGGCAACCTTACATCAGTTGGAAGACTACCGGATGGAAAGTGGACATCTCCAGAAGTTATTGCCAGCACCTACCGCAGGTTTTTTTCTTCCTTGTGTAGCTTTAAACGATTATGTAGAAGAGGGTGATGCGATCGGTACTATTCAAGATGAGAGCGGTGCAGAATCATTGACCATTTTCGCTAACGAACCAGGAATGATTTTTATGTTGCGATGTATTCCTTCTGTTCAGGAAGGGGATACTTTGGGAGGAATTCTTCCCATATCTGAGGGCGAAAAAGTAAAATCAATCTATGAGTAAACCAGTAGCTATCATAACAGGGGCATCGCGTGGGATCGGGAAGGCAATCGCAAACGAACTTTTAGCAAAAGATTATCATATTGTCGTTGTCTCGAATGAAAAGGAAGAATTGGAAGATGCTTTTGCCGGACAATTACATTCAGCATTAGTCATTTATGGTGATCTCACGGACTTGTCTTTTGCTCAAACTGTGGTTACCCAAACCTTGGATCGGTGGGGTCGAATCGATGTATTGGTCAATAATGCCGCATGGCGAGCGTTGGAAACAATTCGCAATCTAGAGCTCGAACATTGGGAAAAAACTTTAAAGATCTGTCTGACCGTTCCGGCTTTTCTGGCCAAATGGGTGGCAGCCGCGATGGAAGAACGAAATATTGCCGGTACCATCATCAATATCAGTAGTATCATGTCTGATCGGGTTGCCGGTAGCTCTGCTGCCTATGTAGTGGCTAAAGGCGGCTTATTAAGTTTGACTTATGAGTTGGCCACGCTTTATGGTCCTTCCGGTATCCGGGCGGTGGCGGTTAGTCCGGGTAATATTCACACACAGCTTAGCCAGGATTTTGCCGATCCTGATGGAATCAATATCAGTGATCAGTTGGTAGCCCATGTCGAGGGATTGACACCACTACGACGTAGTGGAGAAGCTAAAGAAGTTGCTCAGTTGGTTGTCTGGCTTTGTGATCCTGCAGCCTCTTTTATCACCGGGACCAATATTGTAATCGATGGAGGGCTGACAAAAAATCTAAACAGTTATCAAATGAAAAAACTTCAATTTCCTGATCAATTTTGACCGTATTTGAAACATATCGCAATCATTTATCGCTGGATGGGCTTCAGCACTTCATCTCCATAGGCGAAGGTAATACACCATTGGTACGATCCAATCGTATCGGTATTGAACTTGGATTGTCCAATCTGTATTTTAAACTGGAGCACCTTAATCCCTCCGGATCATACAAAGATCGCTTTGCCAGTCTGGCGGTAAGTCAGCTGAAGGCGCATAATGCTGATGTATGTTTGGCTACCAGCAGTGGTAATACGGGAGCTGCTTTGGCAGCCTATGCCGCTGTAGCAGGCATACCATGTCACATTGCCATCGTGGACGGAGCCCCTATTGGAAAGCTGCGTCAAATGCAGGAGTACGGAGCTAAGTTATGGATGGTAAAAGATTTTGGGAAGGATGCGTCCAAAACTCAGGCGGTTATTAATGATTTGGAGAATTTAGCCACTTCATGCAATTCACTGGTCCAAATCAGTGCTTTTAAATATAGTCCGTTTGGCATGCAGGGAGTGCAAACCATCGCCTACGAAATTATGGATCAACTTCCCTCAGTAGCTCATGTATTTAGTCCTGCCGGTGGAGGAGGATTAACATTGGCGCTTACCAAAGGATTTCGGGTCTTTGATGAAGGACCATCTATCCATTGTGTGCAGCCATTTGGAAATAATACAATTTCCGGTCCCTTGAGGGAAGGATTTGAGAAAGCTCAGCGGATAGAAAGTTCGACTACGCAAATTAGTGGTTTGCAGGTACCAAGTGTGATCGATGGTGATGCTGTGGTACGGGAATGTCGACATACCGGCGGAAATGGCAGTCTGGTAAATGATCAGGAGGTCTATTTCTGGCAACAGCAGATGATTACTAAGGAAGGAATTTACTGTGAACCAGCAGGTGCAGTGGCTATGGCCGGCCTGAAATACGCTCTTGACAAGGGAGAAATTCATCCCAATCAGTCGATCGTCTGCCTGGTGACCGGACACGGGTTTAAAGATGTCAAATCAATGGAAAAACACCTAACAAACAATCCCATTGGTTACATCTCTGACATATACGAATTAAAAAAATTCTTACATGAAAAAAACTGAAACGCAAAACGACGCACAAAACGAAAATATATTCGCTGGCGTCTGGCCAGCTCTCCTGACACCTATAGACAAAAATGGAGATCCTGACTTCAATGTTTTGGAGTCTTTGGTGGAGCTGATGATTGAACAAGGGCTGGGAGGATTATATCTTCTGGGATCAACCGGACAAGGATTTTTACTGAAACATGAGGATCGGAAAAAAATCGTGGAAGTGGTCTCAGCTGTCAATAGTGGCAGATTGCCTTTGATTGTACAAGTGGGTAGCCTGACCACCGCAGAGTCCGTTTTGCTGACGCAACATGCTACCAAATGTGGTGTCGATGGAATTTCGTCTGTGGGCCCAATTTATTATAGTTCAACGGGAAGTTCGGAGATGACCTTGAAGCATTATGAGGAAATTGCCGGATCAACTGACCTGCCCTTTTTTCCTTATCAGCTGGGAGACAAAGTGGCCTCAGGCAATGTTCAGGATTTCATTGACCGGCTGGCAAAAATACCCAATTGCAAGGGTATGAAACTGACTACCAACAATCTCTTGGAAATCAGTGCCATTGCTAACGCCTCCAAGGGGCAACTGGATCTTTTTAGCGGTTCAGATGAGTTGATGTGCCATGCGTCACTCTGTGGTACAATCGGAGCGATTGGAAGCACCTATAATTTATGGGGTAGTGAATGTGCGAAAGTGCGAAAATCGTTTGTGGAAGGCGATTTCCATTTGGGGTCAAGTTTTATGTTAACTTTTCAGGAAGTGATTGCCCGGGTGTTGCCAAATTTCTGGGGATTTATCCGGCAGGCTATGCAATTGCGATATAAGTTGGATATTGGTATGCCGATTCCACCTCTGGGCAATGTTAATACTCAAATGCCGGAGAAATTGGTGATGGAATTGGTCGAACAAGTATCAAATGCAGCGGATTATAAAATTTTACAAAGCACATGAACGGAGATAAATTTGACCGGAAGGAAATCGAAAGCAGCTTATATGGAGCAGTAATTTGTGATGCGTTGGATAGTATGGGATACCGGAATCAATGCATTAGAATTCCCATGCGGCCACATACGGGTATTACCAAACTTTTTGGTCGATGCAAAACCACCCTGTGGGCAGATATGTATGATCTTGATCCCGATCCCTATGCTTTGGAACTAGAAGCGGTGGATTCCTGCAGGCCTGGTGATGTGCTGATTGCCGCGGCGGGAGGGTCGATGCGTTCCGGTATATGGGGAGAACTTCTTTCCACGGCAGCCCGGAATAGTGGTTGTGTCGGTGCTATTGTGCACGGTGCCGTAAGAGATGTCGACAAAATGACCGATATGCGTTTTCCCGTCTTTGCCAATGGTACTTGTCTGTATGATAGTTTACACCGTCAAAGAGTGGTCGATATCGATGTGAAAGTTGAGATAGATGGTGTCGTGATAGCACCGGGTGATCTCATTTTTGCGGACCTGGATGGTATAGTGGTTATTCCCTCAGCTGTTGAAGAAGAAGTAATATCCAAAGCAACTCTGAAGGTGAGCGCCGAAAATATCACCCGTGATGCCATTAAAAATGGAATGAAGGCCACTGAGGCTTATAAAAAATATGGAGTTTTATGAAAAAAATGGAAGTAATCCAAGGTAAAGATGTGCCTAAAAGTCATCTTCCCTTTTCCCCGGCTGTCAAAGTAAATGGGTTCCTTTTTATCTCCGGACAAGCGTCGGTCGATGATAAAGGAAATATAGTTGTCGATGATTTCGAAGGGGAGATGCGAAGATCTTTCGAGAATGCCCGAAAAATCCTGCATGCTGCTGGTCTCGATTTTAGTGACGTGGTTCAAGTTCGAAATTATGTTGGCAGAAAGGAAGATTTAGCTGAATTTAATCGCATTTACAGAGATTATTTTTCAGAACCTTTCCCGGCTCGAACGACCTTGATTGGTTGCTTAAGCGATATTCTGAAATTTGAAGTTGATCTGGTGGCCAATGCAAGTTGAAAAAGCACCAAAGAAGATTGGACTAATTGGGATCTACCACGAATCAAATACGTTCCTTACTCAAAAAACATCGTGGAAACAATTTGAAGAAGGACACTTGTTTTTTGGCGATCGAATCCTGGATGAATATCGCGCTGCTTTTCACGAGATTGGAGGCATGATTGAAGGCCTTCAGGAAGAGTCAATCGAATTGGTACCTATACTATATGCTGAAGCTACACCTGGTGGTAAGATTGATGCAAATGCAACCATGCTGTTGTTGGAGGCCTTATTTTCTAACCTGGCATCTGCCATGCCCCTTGACGGATTATTGGTTGCTCCACACGGTGCAGCTGTAAGTGATTTATTTGATGACTTTGATGGCTATTGGCTCAGTGAGGTTCGAAAAAGGGTCGGTGATATACCCATGATTGGCACCCTTGATCCTCACGCCAATGTCAGTCAATTGATGGTAGATGCTACGGATTGTCTGATTGCATATAAAACTAATCCGCATATAGACCAACGACAAGTGGGAAGTGCTGCTGCCAGAATTATGATGGATACTCTGGCTGGTCGCATTTCACCGGTGCAATATCTATTGCAATCCAATGTGGCGATCAGTATTGAACAACAATATACTGCGCAACCACCTTGCCTCCCCCTGTATGAAATGGCGTCTGAACTTGCCAAACAAGAAGGCGTTTTATCGAGCAGTATTTTACTCGGATTTCCCTATGCGGATGTTGTCGATATGGGTAGTGCATTTTTAGTCAGTACCGACCGGGATTTATCCTTGGCGGAGGAAATTGCCACAACCTTAAATCAATATATACAAAAACACTATCGGGAGTATTTAGGGCAGAAAATCTCTGTTGACGAGGCAATCAGTCAGTTGCCAAACTTGGCAAAGCCCGTACTTTTTCTGGATATGGGAGATAATGTGGGTGGAGGTTCGCCGGGAGATAGTACTTTTATTTTGCATGCCTTAGAAAATCAAGGATCGGGTAAAGCCTTCATCTGTATCCAGGATCCGGAGGCGGTCCAGATCTTGTGTGATCTTGAGCCCGGAACAATGATGACTATCCGGATCGGCGGTAAATCAGACGACCTGCATGGAAAACCCCTTCAAACGATAGTTACGCTGGATAAAATAGTTAACGGTCAATTTTCGGAAAGCCAGCCCCGTCACGGTGGTCAGGTTCATTTTAACATGGGTCCAACAGCCATAGTAACGACGGCTGCGGGAAATACCATTATGTTGACTTCCTTGCGAACAGTGCCCTTTAGTTTGCAGCAATTATTGCACTTCGGTCTGGATCCCGCATCTTTCGAAGTGATCGTGGCCAAGGGTGTACAAGCCCCAATCGCTGCCTATGGACCCGTTTGCCCTTCGATTGTCCGGATTAATACAGAAGGAGTTACGACAGCGGACATGCGTAAATTGAACTTTATGAAGCGCAGAAAACCTCTGTTTCCATTCGAAAATCCCATGGCATGAATGCAAATGACCTCTATACACTGCCGGACTCGCAAGAGGTAGAGGTACAAGTGATCAGGGATCATACATTTTATACAGAAGGACCGCTTATTGATGCAAACAACCACTTGTTGTATACGGACCTCCTCGGAGGCAGTATTTGGCGATGGGATGGAATAACCCATACACTATATGCAAAAGGAACATCACCCAACGGTCAGGCTCTATTACCAACAGGAAATAATGTGGTGTGTGAGAGCCAGGTGGGATCAGTGATTGAATATGATCCAAAAGGTAAGCAAGTCAGACTCTGGGCGAAAGGACATATGCAGAATTTCGAGGTACGGGCGCCCAATGACGTTATAGTTGATCCCGAACATGGAATTTATTTTACAGACTCTGTCCGCTATGTAGGTGCCGTTTATTATGTTGGATTTGACGGGAGATCTTCGGTTGTTGCTGACGGTATCGATTATGCCAATGGTATCGTGCAGTCAAAAGATAAATCAAAATTATTTGTTGCCGAAAGTTATAAGAATAGAATTTTAGAGATCACCTTGGAGCGTCCTGGATTGGCGGTAGATAAACCAGTTATTTTTTGTGATCTGCCAAAGAATTCAAATGGAGAGGAGAGCGGTAATTTGCCGGATGGATTGGCACTGGATAAACAGAACCGTATATGGGTAGCACATTACGGCATGGAAGCAATTCAGGTGATTTCGAAGGAGGGCCAGCATTTGAGGACTTATGCTACCAAAATACCACTGACCAGTAATTTGTGCTTTTGGGGAAAAGACCTGGTTGTTACCGGTGGCTTGGGTGAACCCGGTCCCGGTAGGATTTCCTTGCTTCGTTTTTATCCGGAAGTCAGTTGATAAAAAGGCATAAGTCTTACGTCGGAAAGGATTTAATAATTAGTCTAATTATTTAATTTAATTAAATGCATATAAACGATCTATTTGATTTAAGTAACCAGGTGGCTATCATTACCGGAGGAGCGGGTATGTTCGGTAAATCCTTGGCTACGGCTTTGGCAGAAGCTGGTGCGGTTGCGATTATTGCCTCCCGAAATTTAGAACAGTGCCGACATTTTGCAGATGAATTAATTAGTCAGGGTTTGAAAGCGGATGCTTTTCAATTAGATCAAGGTGAAAAAGAATCGATCGATATACTTATTGACGCTGTCTTACAAAAATATGGACATATTGATATTCTGGTCAATAATTCAGTGACCCGTAAAGGAATGGCTGATCTCGATGATTTGACCCAGGAAGGTTGGGAAAATGCTCAAAGGGTGAATTCAACTGGTTTGATGCTTATCACCCAAGCAGTGGTGCGGGAAATGAAAAAGAAAAAGCGTGGGAATATCATTAATATCGGATCTATTCAAGGTGTGCGTGGACCCCGCTTTCCGGTGTATAATGGTACTGAAATGAGCAGCCCTTTAAATTATACATATGATAAGTGGGG
>JAGQWV010000404.1 GCA_020437045.1 Saprospiraceae bacterium
TAATAAGTGATTCCACTTCCCTTTACACTGAGGGGAATGTGTTGGTGCAATTTTCTCATGGGATTCACCAGCAGACCTCCCGTCATGTTGTGGAATTGCTTTACCTTGACCAACTTCTTATAGTGGTCATATCCGGCAAAAAGTTCATCACCACCATCACCGGACAGTGCTACAGTTACATGTTCTCTGGCAAACTTCGAAACGAAATATGTTGGAATAGCCGAAGAATCACCAAAAGGTTCATCATATGACTTTACCAATAAAGGCAATATGTCAATTGATTCAGGCTCGACGATATGTTCATGATGATCAGTTTGATATCGTTGAGCTATCAGTCTTGCTTGTGGCAATTCATTAAATTCTTCCTCGGCAAAACCAATAGAAAAGGTTTTGACCGGCTGATCCATAACCTCGGACATTAGTGCAACCACACTGCTCGAATCGATGCCTCCGCTTAGGAAAGCTCCCAAAGGAACATCGCTAATGAGTCGTAAGCGGACAGCTTCTTTCAACTTGTCTACTATTCTTTCTCCCCACTCTTTTTCCGATACATCGTGATCCGGTTCGAAATGAATGTCCCAGTAGCGTTTTAACACCGGATTTTGACCTTCCTTTATCGTTATCGTGTGTGCCGGTGGTAGTTTTTTTATGCCTTGGTAGATGGTTTGTTCCATGGGTGTATAACCAAAAGCCATATAGTAATCAAGGACTGAAAAATCGATTTCGGGAGTATTGATCTGTGTTAGTATATTTTTAATCTCCGAGCCGAAAAGAAATTGTTGTTCATTTTGGTAATAGAAGAATGGTTTTATTCCAAACCGGTCCCTGGCGCAGAAAAGAGTTTTCTTCTTTTTATCCCAAATGGCAAAGGCAAACATACCTCTCAACTTTGTCACACACTTCTCACCCATTTCTTCATACAGGTGAACAATGGTTTCTGTGTCGGTAGCGGTTTTAAATTGGTGACCTTTTGCGATGAGGTCAGATCGCAATTCCTGGAAATTATATATCTCGCCATTAAAAATAATCCAAATAGAATCGTCTTCATTGGCCAGGGGCTGATGCCCGCTATGCAGGTCAATGATGCTGAGTCTGCGAAAGGCAAAACCCAGATTTTCATCTATGAAGAAACCTTCGTCATCAGGTCCTCTGTGTACAATAGGATCTACCATATGCTGCAAATCCGAAGGGTCAATTCTTTTATTGTTTGTTAGCTTTCCACAAATACCACACATGTTTTTTAGTTTGCTATAGGGTTAGTATAAATTTTGATAAAGCTGAACCATGTATCCGGTAATCGAATTTTTCCGATCCAAGCTTTCTGCCAGCTTCTCCAATTTGTTTTGCCTGGACAGGATTTTGCAACACATACTTCATTTTTTCCGCATATAAAACAGGATTAAATTGATCACAGATGATGGCATCCGTTCCATCGTGAAAATACTGGGCAATTTCACCAAAATTAGTAGTGATAATAGGAACTCCAGAGGCCAGATATTCCCCAATTTTATGGGGAAATCTGGCAACATCCTGAATGGTATTTCGCAGAGGAATCAATAAGCCGGCAGCTTGCCGGTATTTTTTAAGGAGCTCTGTAAAGGGAATTCTGGAGAATACTCTTATCCAGTGTTTTTTTGACGAAGAACCAAGTCTGGACTGAAACCGATTTATATCATAGGCATCACCACTTACCACTAAATGTAAATAGGCGTCTTCGCGGTCGAGCTTTTCAAATGCCTGAATGATAAAATCTATTAATTCATAGTAATTTGCAGATCCACAATACAGGAAATAAACTTCCGCATTGTCTTCTGCCGACAGGTGCGTTGAAAAGTCTCCCACAATCGGAACTTTTAATTGTTTTTGCTGAGGATATCGTTCCGATACATGTTGTTGCAGAAAATGACTGATTGGTAAAACAGCATCTGCACAACCGATGCCATAGCGATCTATCAGAAAGTCATTTACCCGGTCTCTCCATTTTGAACGGGTAGAAATGGATCCGCTATATTCGACATAACTAAGCAAGACTTTAAATCGAAGCAACCTGGAGATTAGGAAATAATAAAATATGCTTTGAAATCGCATACTGGCAACAATGGCGGCATCGATTTTCCCAGTCCTCTTTAAATGAACCAAAAGTGTCAATTCTTTGATAAACCCCTTTATCTTCAGCCAGTTTCTCAACCAGAATTGTGGTCTGCGATGGGTCTCACCACTAGTATAGATATATTCGATACCTCGATAGCTGCCTCTCGGAGATAGTTGAATGGAACCATCAGCCGGAAATACCCCTTTGTTGCTGATTACCAACACTTGTACACCGGCATCTACCAATCCAAGACTGATCAGGATCTGCCTCTGAATGGGGGCAAGACCATAGGGGAAACCTGTTTCACCCAGGTAAACAATATGTTTTGATACATGATAGGCTTCAGCCATATGTAGTCTCTACGTTTTGAGTCTCTCAGTCTCCGTCATAATACTTTACAGACGGACAAGTCATTTTTAACCCGGAGCTTGACTGATTTTTTTGAGTGTTTAAATCAAGCTTGCGTTTCAAATCAGGCCAAGGAGTCGTTGATATAGTTCTGCGATCTTTTTATTCGCAGCAGTCAAACATTTGGTATGGAGCTTACCCTGTTTGCTTATTGACAAAAATCAACCACAATTTCCGTTAAAATTGCCTAAACTGCAAGTTTTTGGCGATTCTTTTAATAATAGATTGAAACAAGTTTGGAATCTGCAACGTTTGCAATTTACTGTATTGGAAATTTGTCTACTTTTACGATGTTTTGAAGCATGGATCCGCCAATACTGCAATAAGCTATGTATTTCACTGCGAATCAAATTATCTTCATTTTTAGTCTGTTTTTTTCCAGTTTGCTCTGTTCTAATTGCAGCAAAGATTCTTTGCTAACTCAACTGGACTCTGCTAATATGTACTTGGATTTTGAAAGGTCATTGGAACCTTTTCAAAAAATGCCTTCTCGACCAGTAAACTCGGAAGCCATAAACAACGGCTGTCTTAATCCGGTAGCCTGGAATCAGTATTACAATTTTAATGTTTGTATTGCTTCGACCTGTGAAGTGTCGGATTATGCCATCGAACGATCTGATCGATATGCCCGACAGGGAAATTCGAGTATCCGCTTCTTTCTTAAGCCAACGCCCTTAGACAAATGGCCCTTAGGTGAAGCCACTCATCGGGCTGAATTAGGCCCCAGGTATGAAGCACCCATCAATCGATACCCAAAAGAAGGAGAGGAAAGATGGTATGGTATGAGTGTATTGATGCCTGAAGATTTTGTATTTGCTCCGCCGAATCTGGAAAACGAATTGCGCTTTAGTATCGCCCAGTGGCAGCATGGCAGTGAGGGATCACCAGCGCTAGCGTTGGAGGTATACGGCAATAAACTGGCCATAGCCAGGAGTGTAGGAGAGAGTGTGAATAGTACCTGGGTTGAACCTCAGTTTATTGGAGAAATAACACCTGGTAAATGGATAGACCTGATCATTCAGGTAAAATGGGCTAAAAAGGATGGAATTATCAGAGCCTGGTATAATGGAAAGAAGACCTATGACCATAAGGATATTCAGACTGTATATGAAAATCTGTCAGTGGGTGGAGGTCTAAAATTAGGTATCTATTACTGGCGTTGGAGGGATAAAGACAGTGTTCGCCAATCTTTGGAAAATGGCATCAACAACAGGGAAATATTTATTGATGAAGTACGCGAATTTATCGGACCAGAAGGAAAATTGGTGGTGACTCCCGGCCAATCATTTTAGGGAATTTAAGTAATATAAACGCCGATAAACTTTGCTGGGTAGTATGGTTGTTATTTTTGCTCCCCAATAGGCTGTCGTCGAGTTATCCTTTAGAATCTGTAAATACTTTCTGGTGTTTTTTAGGTCGTCATCCATAAACATATAGATAAAACCTCTCAGCGCGACACTTCTTAGTTCTTTGGGTAAATAGATGGCCAGGCTTTCCCAATAGGCAGGTTCTTCCAGTAGAACCCGGTACATAGTTGTTTTCATCAGGCGGTCTTTACGTTTGAAATACTGGCTGTCGGTAGGCCCATGATCTGTGACATAAAGTCGGAGTGGCTTATGGATGTAGTATCGTTTTGCTCGTTGATTAATCTGGTACCAAAATGTTGAATCATATGCCAGTAGTCTGGCATTAAATCTCGATCCCTCCAGTAATTCGGATTTTGTCAAACCCCAGAATTCGCCTTTACATAATTGCATGGTATCTTCCATGCTCAGGTATTGATCACCAGTCGGCCCATGTCCGGATAACTTACCGGTGGCTGAGTCGATACAATTACAGTTGATTGCAGTGATCTCCGGATCTACCTCATCCAATACCTTTAGCATTGTTTCGAAAGCTTCAGGATAGGCGATATCGTCGTCATCCAAAATAGTAAACCATTCGCCATTGATTTGATCAAGACCATAATTAGCTCCACCGGCAAACCTTCGGTTTTCTTCAAGGCGGAAGACTCTGACGATATCCTTATACTCTGGTGTGCGATATCCATTCAGAATTTGGGGAGTGTTGTCTGTAGAACCATTATCGACGATTATGATCTCGATATTTTTGTAGGTCTGTGTCAGTAGACTTTCAATAGACTTCTCAATCATATGGCCTCTATTGTAGGTCGTCATGACTACACTGACTTTTCCGGGTTCAAAAGTTTTTTGTGACGTAGCTGATGCCTTTTTCGAGATTACCTTTTGAGTCATCATTGTTTGGGGGTTTTAGCAGATTGAATAATTTGAGAGTATATCGTAAGAACACGAGAGAGTATCTCTGTTCGGTTGTGCCGTTGATGTGCTCGCTTTCGTGCCCTACCGGCGAGTTCAACAGATCGGTTTTCATCTTTTATAAGCGACAAAATTGCTCCCGCCATAGCGTACGGATCGCCATCTTGTACGAGCAGGCCTTCTTCATCTTCCTTGATCATACTGGGTATGCCTCCCACATTAGTACTGACAATGGGTATTCCCAACATCATTGCTTCACATAGACTATTGGGACTATTATCAATATGCGATGGGTGAACAAAAATGTCTGCTGCCAGAATTTCCGAAATAATATCCTGAGCCGGTCTGGCTCCCAGAATTTTAAAGCCAGTCTGGTCTTTTAATTTACTGACCTTTAAACATACTTTATGATAGTGACTGCCTTCCGGGACACCGATGATTCTCCATTCTATATTTTTTGGTGATACCTTTTTTAGAATTTTGAAAGCTTCCATAGCCGTTTCCAGGCCTTTATAAAGATTGTCTCTGAAAGTGGAAACTATGACTACTCTATTTCTATGTGATTTCGGGTGCCATTCATACTGGTAAAAGGCATCACGTATTACTTCTTCACAATGATGATATGTAGCCTGAGGGGCCATGGTACTTACTAATCGCTTATCCCACTCTGTACGTCCGATGATATTTTGGCTGTTGTTAAATATTTCTTGCTCACGCTTTACAAACCTGGCATGCGTAGCAAAAGAATGCATGTCGGATCTGGCCAATAGTAAATCCAGAAGTGACTCCGTCATTATGGATTGCCATTTCGTAATTCCAGAATACCATTTCTTCTGATAAACGGTTAGATTGCCCTGAAACCAGATAACATTAGGAATATCAATAAGAGGAATAATCTGTGGAAAAGGGTTTTCGCTGCCGAAGAAATTAATTACATCTGGTTTAAAATCATTGACTACCTCCAGGCAATCTTTAATTGTTTCGTTTGGTTCGCTTTGACAGAAGAACCTTCTTACGAAATTGGCCACTTTGCCAATCGGACGTCTGGGCATTGCGTAATAGCGGGTTGGGGTATCTTCAATGGTGAAAGAACTTACCTTTTTCTCTCCATTCCAAACAAAAGCGATGGCCAGTTCTACATTCTTAGCTTGATGAATCAAGGCTTCCATTGCTTCAATCCAGCTTGTACCGACATTATAACTTCCGTCCAGTTTGCTACGGCTTAGAGAAGGTGATGTGGTAAACCAAAGTACTTTTATCGGAGCCTTGTTATTATTTTTTATCACTGGATATTTAATCTTGTTATCGACAACAATTATTGATTCCATATACCTGTAGCCTTGTCTTTTATTAACTTATTGAATTGAATGGGGCCTAAAATGGGGCCAAAACCGATGCATATTGTACTGGCAAGAATGATACCTGCAGATCCTAAATCCAAATTTTTTGCAAAAAAAATAGATAGTGGAATATTTATAATCGCTCCAACAATTGAGACGATGACTTGCAGTCTGACCTTACCGACACCATTTATGTACATCACAAAAATATTGCCCCAGGAAAGTGCCAAAACATATAAACACATCATGAGTGATAGTACAAAAGGAACAGGGATGTCTGGTACCCAAAGTTGATAAAACCATTGTGAAACAATGAGCATAAAAATACTTACAATAAGCAAGCCTAGCCATATGAGCTTTAATTTTTTGTTCGTATCCAGAATCCAGCCGGTATCTCCTTTAGTATGGGCGTCGGTATATGCCGACCAAAACGGTACGGCAATAATGCTAAATACACTGGTGATAAGGCCAAAATATTTAAATGCGACCTGGTATGCCGGAACTTCTGATGGTCCGAATATTTGCACGATGATCAAATTGTCGGTTGAGAATATTACCAGACC
>JAGQWV010000405.1 GCA_020437045.1 Saprospiraceae bacterium
TAATTAGCCTGACGGTGCACTAGTATATATTAACTGTCCGGTAGGAGAGGATTTCCAAAAGCCGAACTCACCGTATGAACCTACGTAAATCCGGTCTTGATCTATGTACAAAGTGCGAACTATTTCCTGATGAGGCATGGGATATAATCGCCACTCAATGCCATTATAGATCATTAATCCATGGGTATTGGCAAATACCATCAATCCATTTTCTAACTGTCCTATCTGCCAATTTTGTTTGTGAGATTGATTGTCATCTTTAGAGAAATGTATGATTGCCGGACTTTCTGCAAAAAGAAGAATAGCATTAAATATCCCTAAAAAGACTAGTAAATAGGGCGTTAGGTTTCTAAATGCAATCGGCATGATGTTAAAAAAGGTTCTTTCCTTGCAGACCAAATCTTTTTGCGTTTATCCCTGAAAATTAGGAACTTGTATGCTAGGCAAGAAATCTATTTTAATAAATCTGTCTCAGGCAACAAAAGAATTAGCAATGAATAAACGTAGATCTTTCATCAAAAAAACTGCTTTGGGTACTACGGCATTAACGCTGGGAGTACCGGCAATGAGTATGAGCGCCAAAAGTTATCGGCGTATTTTAGGTGCCAATGACCGAATTAATATGTGTGTAATTGGAACCCGCGGTCAGGGTTTTGGCCACTTAAGGAGATGGGCGGGATTGTCGAAAGATGATAATGTGATGGTCAAAACCATTTGCGATGTAGATGAGGCTTTATGGGCTGAGCGTGTAAAAGCCGTCGCGGACATTCAAGGATCAGCACCCGGAACCGAATTTGATATGCGTCGAGTTTTCGATGACCAGGATATTGATGCTGTATCTATTGCAACACCTAATCATTGGCACGCGCTGGCTACCATCTGGGGGGTCCAGGCGGGGAAAGATGTCTATGTCGAAAAACCATGTGCACACAATGTTTTTGAGGGACGAAAAATGGTTGAAGCGGCAAGAAAGTATAACCAAATTGTTCAGGTAGGATTTCAGAACCGTAGCATTCAAAATGTAAGAAAGGCTATGCAGTTTCTCCATGACGGGGGTATTGGAGATGTATATATGGCCAAAGGCATGTGTTATAAACCACGTGATTCTTTTGGGATTGCTCCTGATTCGGATCCACCAAAAGAATTACATTATGACATGTGGCTTGGACCAGCTCAATGGAGACCCTACAATGAAAAGAAAGGGCACTACAATTGGCACTGGCATTGGGCAACAGGCAATGGAGATATTGGTAACCAGGGTCCACATCAATTCGATGTTGCCCGCTGGGGATTGAATAAAAGTGAACATCCGGTTAAGGTCTCTTCCTTTGGCGGTTATTACAAGTATGGAAAGGATGAATGCAGCCAGGAAACTGCCAATACGCAAACAGCGCTAATCGAATATGCCGATGGTAAAGTCCTGGAATTTGAAGTTAGAGGTTTGTATACCATGGGAGAAGGAAGTATGGATGTCAAAATTGGTAATCTCTTCTATGGCACAGAAGGTTGGATGGAATTGGATGGTGGCACGTGGAAAACTTACATGGGAAAAGATAACGAACCGGGACCAGGTTCGGAAACGGAAGAAGAAAACGGAGTTGATCTTGGGTATCTTGCTGCTCCCGGTGGGGGAGGACATTACCGTAACTTTATTACCGCAGTCCGGTCCCGAAAACAATCTGACCTAACTTGTGATATCGAAGAGGGATTTTATTCCACGGTTCTTCCTTTGCTTTCCAATATATCCTATCGCCTTGGACGTACATTGGAATTTGATGGAAAATCCGAAAAATTCGTAAATGATATGGAAGCAGATAAAATGCTGACTCGCGATTATCGAGAACCTTATATAGTGAATGATAAGGTGTGATTTCTTAGTGGTCACACCGTATCATAAGGAGTAATCGGTAACTCCTTAAAGACAAAGTGGAGAGATTGATTGATAATTAATCTCTCCTCTTTTTTATAGGCAAATGACAGGAAAAGATAGTTAATCAGGGAAACTATTTATGACGGCATAATGGTCGTTTATCGATGACCTAGTTGGATTGGTCTAGAATAGTGAGATGGCTCAGACCAGGATGGGCTTCGATAGCGTCTTAAAAACAATTACAGGCTAAAGCTTAATGAAGATTTTTAGCTTGACCGGTGAAATGCTCTTTGGAAATAAAAATTCCATTTTATTGTTTGATAAATTATTTTTCTATGAAACGCAGAGCATTTTCAAGGCAATTGCTGTTAGGCAGTGCCACCGTTTTTACTCCTCATTCGATCTTCTCCCCGCCAAGAGATCCACTCAACATTCTGGTGCTGGGTGGTACCAATTATGTTGGTCCATCGATTGTTAATTACGCCATTAAAAGGGGGCACCATGTATATCTTTTTAATAGGGGGCAGACAAATCCAACATTATTTACAGACTTACCACATCTGCAAGGTGATCGCAACCTGGGGTCTAAGGGGTATGCAGTATTAAAAAATAAATATTGGCACGCAATCATTGATACCTGGCCCGAAAAAGCAAATCTTGTTGAAGATTCCACATCCTTACTTAAATCGTCTACAGATCATTATCTGTACCTATCAAGCGGAGAAGTTTATCTTAATAATCTAAATCATCTCGATGAAAATAGTGACATCGTGTCAACAGCAATCCCTGAGAGCACCTGGACATATCGTGAGCATAAGGTCGCTTGCGAAAATTTGATCAGAGATGTATTTCCGAGAAATCATACTATTATTCGTTCTGGATTAATAAAAGGTTGGCGTGACTTTAACAATGATCTGGCTTATTGGTTGGTACGCATCCGCCGAGGGGAAGTATTATTAGGTCCGGGTGATGGTACAGATGCGTTACAATTTATTGACGTAAAAGATCTTAGTCATTTTATCATTCATATACTGGAGCAGAAGATTATGGGAACCTATAACGTGGCCGGACCAACCATGAATACTTTTACCTGGTTTGATCTGTTAAGCTTAGCACGAAAGAAGATAAATAGTGAGGCAAAAATTATTTGGAACAGTTCTCAATTTTTAGCACATAATGAAGTGCAACCATTATCGGATATGCCAATGTGGTCACCAGAATCAGGAGGAAAGGGATATTGTATTATGAACCAAATGAAAGCCTGGCAGTCCGGGTTGCATCTGAGACCGGTAACGAAGACTTTTCGGGATGTCTTATCTTGGTTTGATTATAAATATCCACCGGATTTTCAGTTTGGTGAGGGAGGTTTTATTTCACCGGGATTGTCTACCCAACGTGAGCAATCGCTTATCGATACAATAAGTTGATTTAGAATTTTGCTAAATCCGGCTCCGGGGGCATGCTA
>JAGQWV010000406.1 GCA_020437045.1 Saprospiraceae bacterium
CAATGGTCGCAGCTGTAGCAGCAAAAACGACCTGGAAGAGCCAGGCAGCGCTGGTCGCATAACCGTCGCCATCGGTGGGTGCGTTGGCCGACCCCAGAAACGCCAGTGAACTATCAAAGCCAAAAAAGTTACTGTCACCACTGGAATACATGATGGCATAACCGACAGCCCAAAACAGCACGGCCCCAAAACAGAAGTCCAGCATGTTTTTCATCATGATGTTGACTGCGTTTTTGGCCCGCGTCAATCCGGACTCCACCAAGGCAAAACCAGCTTGCATAAAAAACACCAAAAAAGCGGCCAGGCAGAGCCACATGATGTTTGCTACGTCCTGGGATAATGCAGGGGGTGCTTCGACAGCTTCAACTACTTCCTCCTGAGCAAAAGCAGCGCTAGCGATAAAAACCAGAAGGGTTGCAATACCAAAGATCCTCATTGTGGTCTTTGAGAAGAAAAATTCACGTATATTTTCAATTTTCATGATTCAATTTTTGATGGTTTGGATAAAAGGGATTAGCTGATCTTATAAGGCTTTTTCACCTTTGTCTTTATTCCGGATACGATATACTTCCGAAACATCCGAAACAAAGATTTTTCCATCGCCAACATGTCCAGTGTAAGCCGCATTGAAAATTGCGTCCAATACAGCTGCTTCTTTGTCATCGGTAATTACCACTTCGATGAGTGTCCGTGGAATAAATCCCACATCATAAGCAGTACCCCGATATTGTTGCGTAGTAGCGTGTTCGGTTCCTATACCTTTTACTTCCGAAAAAGTGAGGAACGGAACGCCTACATCTGAAAGTGCACCAATCACTTCCTCGAATTTTGATGTCCTGATGATTGCCTCGATTTTTTTCATAATTGTTATTGATTTTTGGTCATTTTCTCAAATAAATGATTCTTTCTAGAAGCTTACGATGGCTGCCAGAACAAAACTTGCAGCACTTTTGCCATTGGGAGCCGGAGCCTCGGAATGGGTATAGAAAATGGGATCTTTCGCTGAATCCAGACGAATTTCAGGGATAATTAAAATCCCTTCTGCAGGTTTAATATCCAGGGAAAGCGTGGCATCAAATAATGATGTTCCGATGCCTGCTGCACCATTTTTGTCGTCGAA
Source organism: Saprospiraceae bacterium (assembly GCA_020437045.1). GTDB lineage: Bacteria > Bacteroidota > Bacteroidia > Chitinophagales > Saprospiraceae > JABDMH01. The sequence goes on from JAGQWV010000406.1 coordinate 1,121, forward strand.
ATATTCTCCGCGGATCGTAAAGCCAAACATGTCGGAAGGATCAACATTCAAATAAATGGCAGATCCCCACCACGATGCGGAAGAAGCTCCTTCCGGTTTGACGGATTTAACGGTACCATCGTATCCGATGCTGAATTTATCGGAAATGGCTACCGTGGCTGTAAGCCCAACCTGATTAACGCTGTTGTCACCCAGGTCCTTACCACCTACATAATTCAGGTAGGCACTGACGACGTCCCCGCTCTGACTGATTTGTGCCAGAACATTTTTCTTGGCGAAGGAAGCCGATACGTTATCGGTTGGGTTGGCAATTCCGAGCATGGCGCCGAATCCGTTACCCAGGCTGAAATCTGCCTTTAATCCGGTATGAGAAAATGGCCCGTAGGAGAACATGTAACTCATACTGTAATTGCGGTTAAGTTGCGGGTCCAGCAATTCGTAACCTACGTGCGTGGCCCATTTACCCATTGAAAAAGTCACTGCATCGGAAGGGGAATAGGTTACGTATCCTTGTTTGAGGGCTGATAAGGCACCAGATTCGGCATACGAAAATTCAGTAGCACGTGTGCCTACGCCTAAGTCAATCACACCGCCTAATTTCCCTTTGGAATAGTCAAACTTGACCGAAGCCATTCCCAACTCAAAAGAATTTTGGGAGTTGGTAAAACTGGTAAGGTTGTCCGTGGCAGGAATTTTATTGGCATTCTGAAAATTGAATCGATAATAGGCATCAATCGATCCGGAAATGGTCAGCGACGGAGTTGTAGTCTCCTCCTGACTGTAAGCAGTTACGCCGATCAGCATGACTGCAAAAATGCATCCAATTAGTCTTGTTACCATGTTGCTTTGATTTTGTACATTATTTCAATTAATACAGCTAAATTTTTATTTCAGGCAATAAAAGCCCCTGATGACCGGAGTGCGATCATTTCATTTTTTAATATTATTTATCCCGGTAAGCGAGATAAATAGCAGTCTAGCTCTCGTGAAATATTTAGGGTGTTACAAACTCAAGTGTAGCATCAATCCAGCGAAAAAATGTTATCCTTAATATTTGACAATAAAATATTAAGACAATTTTGACAATTGATTAATCAAAACGAATTAAATACAATGCTGATCATGTGAAGGCTAATCCACAAGCATTTTATTCCTGACTTTTGCTCTTTACTCCGGTAAAATGAAAATTCCCGTCAACTTCAAAGTGTATAAATACACTTAGGTGGGTGTTCTGTATAAGGCTTTTTTAAGTCCCAATGGAAAAAATCAAGGCAATGACAGGTTAGGGAAAGGTGATTTCTT
>JAGQWV010000407.1 GCA_020437045.1 Saprospiraceae bacterium
AGAAGTAGGCTTCGAATTTCGAGGTAGTGGAGCCAGTGCCGGAGTGACGGTTAATTTTCGCACCGAGATTGGTGGAAGTAATGCAAACAGTGTAACCACAAGAACTACCACGGGTTATGTATTTGATGACGATGATGTCGGAGATTTCATTTCCTCTACCGTGGCCACCGATCCCGTATATGGCACCCCGGTGTTTAAATCACTGGGAGGATCAACCCGATGTCCGTGGGAAGAAGGAACCGCAAAACGAGATTATTCCACCATACGGGTACTCAATCCCATCCAGTATGGTTTTCCCGGACAGAATGAACTGTTTTACACCTTTTTCCTGGGTAATCAAAGCGAGACCGGAAGTCCGGGTAATTACGAACTGACACTCACTAATGCCAGTAATCCCGGTGCCCTCGTGACGTCCGGTGCCCAAAGCCTGGCTACAGGGCTGCAATACTATGGTCTTCAACCGGGTGAAACCACCATTGAGGTAAAAGTAGCCCGAAATATGGGATCACCACTTTACTCTTTTGAGGGACTTGAATTCTGCTTTTATCCGCTCTGTGACACTGCCCAGGCCGCCTGTACCAGGATTTCCTCCTTTTTTAAAAGCCCGTGTAGCGATATTGTATTGGGAAATGTTGCCGATGATTGGCTCATCAATAGTACTTCTAACAATATGATGAATATCAATCTAAGTGGATATGATCTTAATACCACGATCAATGAGGTTCGTCTTGAATATGCACCTACTGGCAGTAATTCGTGGCTACCAAGTAATATCATTTTGTCAAAAAATGATCTATCTGCTAATCCCGCCGGAACCAACAAGGTCTGGCAGACAGCCAATATCCCTGATGGCCAGTATGATATCCGACTAAGGTTGGATTGCGGAGTAAGCCTAAACTATTCCGAGCGACGAAGCGGAAGGATCGATCGTACTCCTCCACTGGTCTATGGTAAACAGCAGCCGCTCGATGATGACTACAGTCCCGGTGATGAGATTTCCGTTCTCTTCACCGAACCCATCAATTGTTCGAGCTTAAGCAACAATAATGTAATGTTAAAGATGCTCCCCCAAAATACGTTGATACCCGCACAACTGGTTTGTGATGACCAAAAAATTACGGTCACGCCCAATTATGATATTTCGGGAATGCTGAAACAAAGTTTCGAAGTGCAAATTACCGGGGTGAAAGATCTCTACGGTAATCAGACTATAGGACCGGTGGTCTGGACTTTTAATGTTGGCGATCCAGACAGTGATATGGACGGTATCAGTGACAGCCAGGATCGATGCCCGGGAAGTGACGATTACGTCGACACTGACCTTGGCGGCAAACCGGATGGATGTGACTGCTTACCGGAAATTAGTTATAATGATGCCGTATTGGACTGCATAGCCTGTACTAGTGCAGCCAATACCGTACTTGATTTTGACGGCATGAATGACAAAATCGAAATTCCCAAACGTTTTGGATCCATTGTCAATAGCTTTACGTATGAATTTTGGGTAAGGCCACTGGACTCACTGCCGATTGGTTTGACGGAAGGTAGTAGCGCCTTTGCGACCAACCACCTTCCCTTTGTCATCTTTCCTGCCCAGGGTGGCGTTTATTATGGCAATGGCATTACTACAGCCGGAATCGCCGTCGGAATAAACGGACTTTTACTCATGGAACATACCGATAATTATGCCCCCAATGTGATCGTACGGTACACTCCGATCAATGGATGGAATCATATCGCAGTCGTGTACAACAACCGGCAGCCATCGATATATCTAAATGGAAATCTCCTCGCTTCCAGCGGAGTTTCTCCAGCCACAATGATTTCTCCATCACCAGTTATTGGAGGTGATTTTTACAACATCTTTGGCAACACTGACTTTTTTCGGGGACAAATCGATGAGCTTCGATTTTGGGATTACGCCCGGACCGAAACACAAATAAACCAGCAACTTTTCAACCAACCCTCGTCGACCACCCCTGGTCTTGAAGCCTACTATAAATTTGAAGGAGCCACCGCAGGTGGAAATAACACCTCTATTGACTCGCTGGTTGACGCTACGGGAAAGCACAACGGGAACATGATTAACATGGACAAAATGGGCAGTTCATCCAACTGGATACATGGTCCCATCACCACCATTGCAGATGACGATGGTGATGGCGTCGACAATGGGTGTGATGTCTGTGCCACCGGTGATGATAAGCTGGACCTGGATAAGGATGGCATACCGGATGGTTGTGACCATTGTACCAACATCGCTTTGCAGATCGATAGCAATTTCGGTGCTCTCGATGGCATTTATACTTCCAGTCAAAAGATTCTGATCTTGCCGGGAGCTATATTTCCGGCAGGTAATGATATAACCCTAAAAGCTCCGTCCGTGGAGATGCAAAGTGACATCTCCGTTCCACTAACCACGCTATTAACCATTCTAAATGAAGGGTGCGTGAATTAAACACTCAGATAAGCCGGGGCCGTTCATTTTCTTATAGAATAAAACACGGCCCCGGTTATTGTTTTACACTAAATTGGTTCAGTTGGAGAAATGGCTTCAGTAACAAACCACATCCACATTTTTCCTTTCCCCTTCACTTCCATCATTCCCCGGGGTGTAAAATTAAAATCAGCATGATTTTTCACTAAATAATAGGTGTCTTGAGAGATATTTACTTTACCTGGCTCACCACGGGACTCCATCCTCGCAGCTGTATTAACGGTGTCGCCCCAGACATCATATTGAAACTTTTTTACCCCTACGATTCCTGCCACCACCGGTCCGGTATGGATACCAACCCTCATCTCGAAAGCAATCCCATTTTCATCTTTTTCAGTAATTCGATTCTTAATGAAATCTTGCATTTTCAATCCGGCTTTGATCGTATTGGCTACGGAATCTGGATTGCTGACCGGCAATCCACCCGCTGCCATGTAGGCGTCCCCGATGGTTTTAATTTTTTCGATGCCAAACTCCTCACAAATTAAATCAAAAGCTTTGAAGCAGTGGTTTATTTCTGCAATGAGATCTGCTGCTGACAACCGGGCCGCCTTCTCCGTAAAGCCTTTAAAATCAGTAAATAATATGGACACAACTTCATGGTCACGTGCTTCAGCAGTTCCCTTTGCTTTTAATTCATCCGCAATTTCCGATGGCAGTATGTTCAGCAGTAAGGCTTCCGAGCGTTCTTTTTCCTTTTCAATGATCGCCTTCGATTGCTTCATGTAAAGCCAACGACGATAGAGACCAATCGAAAGCAAGAGGAAGAAAAAACCGAATACTAAGGCCAGGTTGCGATTCATCGTTTTCTTCTGAATTTCGGCCTGATGAACCATTTCCACCTCCATGTCCTTTGCCACTTGATCCAGACTATCGGCAAGCAGCTTATTGGCAAACTCAATTTGCTGCATTTGTCTGGCCGTCTCTTCCACCTGCATACTGTCGTCAAGAATATTCATCTTCTCGTGAAAAGAGAGTGCTAGTTCTATATTGTTTAAATGTTTGTAAGATTCATACAGGCAATCGCAGGCATCCCTCTGGTTACCGATATCTCCCAATTGTCCTGCCAGTTGATAGCTTCGACGACAAAATTCCAGGGCCTTTGTCAGAAGGTGTTCATCCAGGTAAATCAATCCGATACTAAGCAAGGTGGTAATCGCTCCCTGTTGGTCATTAATTTTTTCGCTAATTGCTAAGCTTCTGTTTAAATAATCAAGAGCTTCCTCAACTTTCTTTTCATCCTGCTTAACCGAACCAATCCCACTATATATGGTTGCGATACCCAGCAGGTCATCACTTTCTTGGTAAAGTTTTAATCCTTTTTCGAAGTATTCCAAGGCCTTTTGTTCGTCACCTTGCATCAGATACAAATCGCCTATATTGCTGTACATCGGAGCATTGCCCTTTTCATCTCCAATCAGACGGTGATTTGTTATGCTCTTCTGATAATAATCTAATGCTTTTGAAAATTCGCCTTGTGTGCGATAAATATTTCCGAATTCATTATAAATCGAACTTAAACCACTTTTATCTTCCAGCCGTTGA
>JAGQWV010000408.1 GCA_020437045.1 Saprospiraceae bacterium
CAACAGCGGGTTGCCATAGCCCGGGCTCTGGCTGGTCAGCCTAGGATCATTCTCGCTGATGAACCAACCGGCGCCTTGGATACAAAAACCTCTTATGAGGTAATGGAGATTTTTCAGCAGGTCAATGATGAAGGAATTACGGTGGTAATCGTTACCCATGAAAATGATATTGCTCAAATGACGGATCGGATCATTCGGATTCGAGACGGTAGAATTGCTGTTGCCGATGTTTGATTTGGATAAGTGGTCAGAAATATTCTCGTCCATGCGGAGGCACAAACTCCGTACATTTTTGACCGCCTTAAGTGTATTCTGGGGGATCTTAATGCTGATTATTCTGGTAGGTGCTGGCAGTGGATTGGAGAATAGCGCAGAATATAATTTTCAGGACGATGCCGTAAACAGTATTTGGATTTTTCGTGGTCGTACTTCAATGCCTTACAAGGGATTGCCGCCAGGCCGTTTTATTCAATTTACGAATGACGACTACAATGAGGTAGATAAGAATATCGATGAAGTGGATCATCTCACGGCACGCTATTATCTCTCTGGTGATGTAGTGATAGGATACAAACAAAAGAGTCTGTCATACCGGGTGATTGGGGTACATCCTGATCACCAGATACTTGAGAATACTAATGTAGTTCAGGGAAGGTATATCAATGATAAAGACATTGCCGAAGGTCGAAAGGTTTGCCTTATTGGTGACGTTGTCAAAAAGGCCTTATTTCCTGATACATCGATATCGATCATCGGAGAACCGGTTACGATAGGCGGGATACAGTATACGGTAGTGGGTGAATATACCGACCAGAGAGCGGACGAAACGAGAATTGTCTATGTTCCGATTTCCACGTGCCAAAAAATATTTGCCGGTAGTGATCGTATACATCAATTGATGATGACCGTGGGTGATGCTACCTTTGCTGAGTCAAAAATCATCGAAGGTAAGGTTAGGCAATTGTTAGCTGACCATCACAATTTCGACGTAAATGATGATCAGGCTATTTATGTCAATAACGACTTGGAAAATTATCAGGAGTTCAGGACGGTGATCGGATTCATCAAAGGATTCATCTGGTTTGTGGGTATCGGCAGCATTATTGCCGGAGTTATTGGAGTGAGCAATATAATGCTGATTATTGTGAAAGACAGAACCCGTGAGATAGGTATTCGAAAAGCATTGGGTGCAACGCCCCGGTCTATAGTATCTATGATTTTACAAGAGTCCATTTTTATTACGGCTATTGCTGGATATATGGGGTTGTTAGTGGGCTTTGGAATCGTTTATGGTATCAATGCACTGATGCTAAAATATAAGGTAGAAGCGGAATATTTTCGTGATCCTCAGGTGAATTTTGGAGTGGTGATTATGGCAATGCTGATTTTGGTAATCAGCGGTGCATTGGCTGGATTATTACCAGCCATAAAAGCGGCAAGAATTAATCCCGTTGTCGCCATGAAGGCATAATCAAGTCATTGGCGACTTTGAGTAAAATTATATAACCAATAACCTGTTTACACGAATAAGAATAAATATCATTAGAATGAAATTAATTGATGAAAATAAGAACATATAAAACTGGCTTATTGTGTTTGACTACGATAAATGGCAGGAGATTTTTGGAACCATTAAAAAACATAAAACGAGAACATTTTTAACCGCACTCGGTGTTTTTTGGGGCATTTTTATGCTTGTTTTTTTAATGGGAAGTGGCAAGGGACTCGAAAATGGGGTAATGACCAATTTTGGAGATCGGGCAACAAATGCATTATATGTCTGGACACAAAATACTTCAATGCCATACGCCGGGTTGCAGTCTGGAAGAAGAGTTAGATTGACCGAGCAAGATATGGATGCGATCCAATCTCATTTTTCGGATAAAATTGAGTTTGTAGCTCCAAGATTATATGTGTCTAATAGTGAGGTGTCCAGGAATGGGAAAAGTGGCAGTTTTGAGGTTCGTGCTGAAGCTCCGGACTTTATTCATATCGAGCCCATCGAGATTGCAGAGGGAAGATTTATCAATCCCCTTGATATGCAGGGTCGAAGAAAGGTTATTGTGATTGGAAAATACGTTCGGGACTTATTATTTGATATTCATGAGACGGTGGTTGGAAAATATCTGGAAATTGCCGGCATCCAATATCAGATTGTGGGGATTGCCCGGTCCAGTAGAGGAGGACAGCAACAGGCGGATGATGAGAAGACCATTATGATGCCCTTGACCACTGGACAACAGGTGTCCAACAATATTGGTAAAATTGGGTGGTTCGTCTGCTCGATGTTCGAAAATGTTAAGGTGAGTGAAGTGGAGGGGGTGTTGAAAGCATTATTGCGTGATCGACATAAAATTCACCCCGAAGATGATCAGGGAATACGTTCTTTTAATCTTGAGAAAGAGTTTGCAGAAGTGCAGGGCTTGTTTTTTGGCATTCGTTTATTGATCTGGATCGTAGGGATTGGCAGTCTATTAGCGGGAGTGATTGGAGTGGGGAATATCATGCTTATAATCGTGAAAGAGCGTACAAAGGAGATTGGTATTCGCAAAGCAATGGGTGCCACTCCGGGATCTATTGTGAGTATGATCTTACTGGAGTCTGTATTTATCACCACGCTTGCAGGCTATATAGGACTACTGATCAGTACGGGAATTATTGCTTTGTTAAATAAGGTCGTTGGTGCAGGTGGTCAGTATTTTGCAAATCCGGAAATTGACTTCAAAGTGGGGATATCTGCCATTTTAATTTTGATAATAGCTGGTGCTCTCACTGGACTTGTACCGGCCATGCAAGCCGCAAATGTCAATCCGGTGGTGGCCCTAAAAGATGAATAATAATAATATATGAGAAAAGGTTGTTTAATTTCAGCAATAATAGTCTTTGCAATACTTTCGATTGCCCTTGGTTTTTATTTTTATAAACAAAGTGTCAAAGATCCGGTGATCTATTCTTCAGAGACCCCGACCATAAAAACCATTGTGAAAAAATCAGTAGCAACGGGATCCATAAAACCAAGAAAAGAAGTGCAAATTAAACCCCAGATTTCAGGAGTGGTCGATGAATTATTTGTGGAAGCCGGTGATCTGGTAGAGAAAGGTCAAAAGCTGGCAAAAATAAAACTGGTGCCAAGTCCGGTAAATATTAATAATGCCGAATCAAATGTTGAATTGGCAAGAATTCGCTTTAAGGACGCCGAAAGGGAATTTCAAAGACAACAGTCCATTTTTGAAAACAATCTGGATATTCAAGTGGCATTATCAAATTACGAAAATGCCGAGAAAGAAGAGGAACGTAATCGTCAACTTTTTGATGAAGGAGTAATATCTGAGCAGGATTATAACAGAATTTCCTTAGACAAAAATGTACGGGAAACGGAATTAAATAATGCCAGAATAATTGCCAGTAATAGTTTAAAACAGTTTGAGGCAGATCTAGAAATAAGAAAGCAAGAGTTAGATGCCGCCATTACCAATTTGCAATTATTACGGGAAGGTGCATCAAGAAAATATGGACAAATTTCCAATGCGGTGGTCAGTACTGTCGATGGAATGGTTTTGGATGTTCCTATTGAGGAAGGTTCTTCTGTGATTGAACGAAATAATTTTAATGAAGGTACCAGTATCGCATCTGTTGCCGACATGAATTCTTTGATTTTTGAAGGAAAAGTTGACGAATCGGAAGTAGGTAAATTGAAGGAAGGCATGCCCTTGGAGTTGACTGTAGGAGCATTGGAAAAGGATACATTTCAAGCAGTGCTAGAGCATATTTCACCGCAAGGTATTTTGGAGGAAGGAACCGTAAAATTTGAAATAAAAGCTGCCATTACCCCGAATCACAAGTCCTTTTTACGGGCTGGGTACAGTGCTAGTGGCGATATTATTCTTGATAAACACGAAAATGTGCTTTCGATTCAAGAGCGTGATGTCATATTTCAGGGAGATACTACTTATGTGGAACTGGAAGTTGGTGATCAGCAGTTTGAGAAAAGAAAGGTAGACTTAGGACTTTCCGATGGCATCCACATTGAAGTGTTGGACGGCTTAAGTCGAGATGCAAAAATAAAGGTACAGAGGAAAAGCTAAAAACCTGATTCTTAGATACCTTAAACGGTAGATAGATCATAAATCTGTCTTTAGAAGAATTCTAAAAGAGAAATCTGAAATCTACAATCTTCGACTATCTTTGCAGCCTATGCAGCATATTAGAAATTTTTGTGTGATTGCCCACATCGATCATGGTAAAAGTACCTTGTCTGACCGCCTTCTGGAATATACAAAAGCGGTATCAGACCGGCAGCTACAGGCTCAGACACTTGATGATATGGATCTGGAGCGGGAGAGAGGTATCACCATAAAGAGTCATGCCATTCAGCTGTACTACCAGCACACCGATGGCAAAGAATACACTTTCAATTTAATTGATACACCTGGGCACGTTGACTTTTCCTATGAAGTGTCACGGTCAATCGCTGCATGCGAGGGGGCCCTACTATTAGTGGATGCCACCCAGGGTATTCAGGCTCAAACGATTTCCAATCTTTATCTGGCCATCGGCCATGATCTGGAAATCATTCCGGTCATGAACAAGATCGATATGGATAGTGCCATGGTTGATGAAGTTGCGGAGCAAATCATCGACCTGATTGGTTGTAGAAGAGATGAAATCTTATC
>JAGQWV010000409.1 GCA_020437045.1 Saprospiraceae bacterium
GTTTGAAGGAGAGGAGGAGGGGAAGCTTATTTTAGGAAGCGCATTTTATTATGACCATTATGTGTATTTCCAACACGATCGCGGAGAAGACTTTTATGCGACAATTGCGCCTGATGGAACGAGGATAGTACTACCTGAGAATGCAATTGCAAGTTTTTTTCCTACCGATGGCGGTGAATGGCCTAAAGGCTGCCTAACCGGATTCGTATTGGATGGTAAGACTTATTTAGGATGGTGGGTACCTGATGAAAAAAGATTTTTAGGCTATTCGGTAGCCATTCGAGATGATCAAAGCGGCCTATTAACCCATGAGAAGGAATTCTATAAAAATGATAATCAAGCGCCTTATACTTATAGGGGATATGCGGTAGAAGGATGTGATCAGATCATTGAATGGGATTTGAAAAAAGAGGATGGAATTCCCTGGACTATTTACGAAAAGGGAACGGGCGTCATTGGTCCTTGCGGATGTTATTTTGGTCCTTGTTCCGATTTATTGATTGAATATCGGAACCACCCCTATTTAGATCCGAGTACGGCACTTTCGAAGGTTGTTTGCCGAAATCCATGCCTGTTAAAAGATATGTACGAATATCAATATTTCGTACCTCAGTACAGTCAATGGATGGAGGAGGTCAATAAAATGTTCATGGGGATGCTGGCAATAGGTATGGCACCACTAGCTGCTGCAGCTGCTGTTGAAATCATTCCAATGGCTGTTCCAATTTTAGAAACTATTGTGACAATTAATGTCCGAACGAAAGGGACAGAATTTGTGACAGGATTTTGTATTGATATCGCATTAAATGGAGCCATAGAATATTATTTTCTGGATAACCCTCATCCGTTTAATAATATTGACCTAGCTCAGGCAACGGCTTCAGGACTTGAAGCGATGATAGACACCAAAAACAAGATTTATGAAGTAATCGGCGCGGCAGCATTAAGTTGTCTGACAGATGGATTTACAGAAGATGGTAAAATTCGGGATGAATTTGAGGTGGTCGAGTGTGGGAAGGGAATTTTAAGTTCGGTCATAACTGATATTGCTCTTTTCGGCGGAAGCAAGGCTCTAAACCAATTGGGAAATATACCTAAAGGCAAACTAATTAAAGGATTATTTAAAATTTTCCCATCTTCATCCTACGGTACAGCCACTGCAGGAGGTGGGGGGCCTCCCAATCTTGTCTGGACTGTATTTAAGCACCTTCACAATGGTGAATTGGATGCGGATGCTGTAAAGGCATTTTTTGATATTACGGATGATGATATCGCGCAGCGCATTGTAAGTAACCTGGCTGATCAGCAGGTTCTGGATGACCTGATGGGATCCGGTTTTTATAATTTTCTGAGAAATCTGGATTGGCCAGAAAGTGTGAAGGCGGATCTGGTTGACGATTTGGCTGGGGATAAAGTATTTAGAGATGCGATAGCTGGTAGTGATGCGTTGGTTAAAGCGTGGGAGACATTGATAGCCCACCCATTAATTCGTAAAGATATTGCTACACTGAAATCCATCAATAAGATTTTAGATAATGCTGGAATAGCCAATATCATAAGTAAAGAAGACCTTCAGATGTCTGTTAAGAAATTGGCAGAGAAGGGCGTAAAATGTAGAACTTGTTTAAGCGGAAATCCTGCTTATCGATACTTGGATGAAATTCTAGATGATCTTGAGCATGGCGCTACGAAGTTTCGTGATAATTATACATCGGTAATTACAGGATTCAAACAAGGAGGCAATTTTACAGAGGGAGCGATTTTTGTGGCAGATGCTGTAAAAAGATACGGAAATGATTTTCCTTCAGGAACATTATTTGAATTTACAGAGGTTACAACAGGTGGAGTTCGAAGAGTAGATGTAAGAGTCAATAATGGTTTTAACGGTAATAAAGATGTTTTCTTTGAGTTCAAATCGGTTCAAGATGTTCCTCCAACTGGCTTTGCTACTCAATTTGTAAAAGACTTGGATTTGCCAGAAGTAGACAATCTTGGTCAATTGAGATGGTGGTTTGATGGGAATAAAATAAGTAGCCTACCAAAGCAAAAATTTCTTGATCAACTCAATGCTGCGTCGATTGATCAGCCTATAATTGATAAACTTTTACCAAATATTACAAATCCGACTAAGATTGATTTACTACAAAAGATCAGTCAGGATTTTGATCAAATATTTTCAATCAAGTGAATTTTAGAAAAATAAAGGAAATACAAAATCATCAAAGCTATTCCTATTCAACGTTTGATTCTGAGTTGAGAGATGGATATTTAGCATATTTTGATAATGAATCTGTATTCAGAATTATCTCACTTGAAAATTGGAAGGTCTTATTCGAGAAAGATTTTAAAACTCCGCTGAGTATAAACTACTGTCAAAACTTTTTTCTTATTGAGGAGAACAGAATTGTTTATACCGTGAATATCGAAGATGCAAAGATTGAAGTATATTATACCGGCGATCTACTTTACGGATATGAAATTTCTTCGGCCGTTGTTTCCCCAGGGATAATTATTGAAAGTCAAACGAAGTATGAAAACTATTCTATTTCGGAAAGAAAATCGAAACTAATTGATGTCGCTTCTAACACTGAATTATATTCATGGGATACGATTCAAGATCTCATTGACTTAGATGATAATCTTGCATACCTTCAACCCAGAAATGGAGGAGAATTTATATGCAGAGATATAAAAACAGCGGAAAAGGGATGGATTGTTAATCTTGACCATGGAGCCCAAGGAAAGCGAATTATTGGCAAGTCAAGTTCAGCTATTTATGTGCAACGTGTATTAGCTAAATCAAGTCATTTTAATGTTGTTGCTTTAGACAAAATCACAGGTGCAATTATATGGGAACTTGAAGATACCTTTTCCTTTTATAATTACGATGCATTGAGTTGTAAGTTATATGGGTTAGGAGGCAAGACATATGAAGTTATTAATGCTGAAACAGGAGAGCGTGAAATCAAACATGATCTTAAGAAGGATTTACATATTGCATCTCATCTTACCTATTACTATGATAGTTTACTTTATTTCTCTGGCTACCTGAATAAGAACACACCTGTATTTGGAGCGGTCAATATAAAAGATGGAAGCTTAGGATTTATTCAAGAAGTAGAAATGCCAGGTGAGAAATCGTTTAGAAAAGGATTAGATCGACCAATTGTTGTCGGAAATCGACTTTATGTTAGAGACGCGATGAAGACATTGCATGTATATGAAACTGTAGGCGATTCTCAGTAAGAAGCATTATTTGGAGCAAATAGGAAATTGTTGATACTGCCATTTACCCGTAACTTACCTGCAAATTGAATTAAGTGAAGAACTTCTATTTCGGCCTTACCCTAATATTGCTCATCATATTGGCTTGCAATATTGAAAAAAAACAGAACTTACTACCTGCCGACGCACCCCTCTCCACCACCATCGACGGCATTGCCTACCATTCCGGTAACTGGGCGCATCCGGACTACAGCGAGCCATTTACCTTCCTGGGGAATCACCGGCTGGTGATCGAGAGTTCCAGCGATACAGGGGCTGTATTTGTCCATCTAGATTGGCGACGGAGGGATATGCACCCGGAAGATAAAAGGATGATCCTTATCAATGCCTTGACTCAGGATACGGTCAGGAATATGATGACCCTGGAGGTGAACAATGACTTTGGAAATATCATTTTTGAGCCACAGGTGGGGTCGAGCGTCTATTACCTTTATTACTTGCCGCACACCTCTACCGGCAAATATTATCCCAAGCTT
>JAGQWV010000410.1 GCA_020437045.1 Saprospiraceae bacterium
CATAACAAATCACCTGCTGCAAAAGTCTCAATATAGCGAAGGATAATCCCTATTTTAAATAGTCGAATGCAAAAATTTCACCGGGAGAAAAAACAGATCTGAATCCTTAAGCAACCTTTCGAAATTTTCCAATATTCATGACCACTGAGGTACCATGATCATTTGTGATTTTGAGATCAGCCTGAAGTTGATCTTTAAAAACATTAATTAAGCGATAGCCGAAAGAATTTCCGACTTTCCCCATTTCCTCATCGGTAATACCGACCCCATTATCAGAAACCTGCAATTGCAATTGTCCATTAATTTCTTTTAAGCTCACTTTAATCTCCCCCTTTTGCAAACTCTTAAAAGCGTACTTTAGAGCATTGCTCACCAATTCATTGACGATCAAGCCAATCGGTATTACTGTATCAACATCCAGATTCAGTTGATCAATTTCCAGATCCAGTTGAATCTGGCCGGGTCGAATATTATACGAATCAAACAGATTGCGGATCAGCTTGATAAAATAATCTTTGACTTCTACCCCGGTCAAATTATCTTCCTGATATAAATTCTGGTGGATCAATGCCATTGATTGTACTCGATCCTGACCTTCCTGAAGGGCGCTAAGTGCTGATACATCAGAAATATGCTCACTCTGCAGTCCCAGTAAAGATGAAATGAATTGTAAATTGTTTTTTACGCGATGATGTATTTCCCGCAATAAAATATCCTTTTCCTGCAGCGCTTTATTGATCACTTTATTTTGTTCCTGCGTCTTGATATATAATCTATAAATAAGGAAGCCCAGTGCGGTGACCAGGAGCAAACCTCCGATCAGAATAAATGCTTGTCGTCTGGTGGCCTTTAATTTTGCGGACGTAGCTTCATTCTGCAGATTAAGCATCGTTATCTGCTGTTCTTTTCTTTCGGTATCAAATTTCGCATCTAATTCAAGCGCCTGCTTATCCAATTCCGTCTTTCGTAAACTATCGTGATAAATCAAGTATTCGGAAACCGCCTCAAGTGCTTCTTTAGATCTACCGGCATTTTCATAAATTTTATATTTAGATTCGTAAAGGCGCTCTTTTACTTCCAGCAGACCACTTGAAGTTTCAATAGTGCTTTCGATCTGAATGAGGGTTTGCAACGCTTCTTCAAACCGGTTTAATTTATTATAGGCATTCGCAATGCCTAAAAGCGATGTCGCCAGCTCCTGGGGTCCAGCCTTCGATTTGCGTAGTTCATATGATTTTGTTGCGTAATCAAGTGCTTTTTCCGTTTCGTTGGTGAGCGAATAAAGATTACTCACATTACCATAGACGAATGCCAACAAATTATCTTTCTCCTCCAAATCTTTTCCAATTTCGATTGCCTCATTGTATTTCTCCAATGCAGCTTCATACTTTTTCTGACGAGTATAGACATTAGCAATATTGAGAACACATGACGCCATATTGTTCTTTAGATTCTGCTCTTCAAAAATCTTGTATGCGGCATCATAATACTCGATAGCTTTATCATATTGTCCCCGATTTTTGTGAATGATACCAAGGGCCACATCGACAGAAGCCACATCTTTATTCCGCTTTAATTCCAGACTTATATTCTTTGATTTATTAAGATAATTAATGGCGTCGTCAATCTCCCCTTTTAGTCGTCTGACATTTCCCAATTCGTAGAGCACATCGGCATAAATGAGACTATCCACAGTGCTTTCATCCACATGCTCAAGAAAATTGCTAAAAATAAGGTCGGCCGAATCCAATTTATTTTCTCTGGAGGCAAGTACACCATAACGATAGCGTATCTTATCTTGGACACCCGGTTGGTTGGCAAATGCCTCGATGGCTTCGGCGCGCTCGATATATCCTCTTACTTTATTAACATTTACTAATTTATAGGCGTCGGCCAGCTTTAACAAGAGCGTACCCTGCTCAGTTGGGTCCGTAGTGAGGGACAACTTTTGTTCTAATGAATCAATGGTTGGTGTCTCTGCAGTGATGCTGGGTAAAAACGTACAAAAGAAGCCCAAACCAAAAACAAGTAACAATTTCATAGGAGTCACAAATTTTAGAAGCGCAATAAATCATTCAAGTCAGCCAATTCTAGTGCAGCAGGCAGACCCGGTTAGCGAAGTTACTAAAGTAAGGCCTCAATCCGAAGGGACATCATACCTGAGTACAGTTGTCAAAATTTCTAATCAGAACTTATTGCAGACCCAGCTTTCGACCCCCTTCTTTCAGCTCAGAAAACATTTGTACATTGCCAGCGAATAAAAAAATGTACTCTGCTCTAATTCATTTTTGAAATTAAGCACATACCAATTATGAAGTTGCATTCTATCCTATCATTGTTATTTATTTCATTCTGCATTCCTATCGCCCAACCAGTCCTTGCCCAGGAACAGCCCAAATTGATTATTGGGATTGTGGTAGATCAAATGCGATATGACTATCTCTACAAATACTGGGATGATTATGGAGATAAGGGCTTCAAACGTCTCTTACAGGAAGGATATGTAGTACATGATGGGCATTATCAATATGCACCTACTTTCACAGGACCAGGTCATGCCAGCATATATACCGGAACCAGTCCGAATGTGCACGGGATTATCGGAAATGATTGGTATGATCCGATTGCTAAAGAATACGTTTACTGCGCCGGAGACAATGACGCTAACACGGTAGGATCGGAGTCCTTTGATGGTAAAATGTCTCCACACCGTCTGCTGTCCACCACCCTGCTGGATCAGGTAGAATTAGCCACAAATCACCGATCAAAAACGATCGGGATATCTCTCAAAGATCGAGGAGCTATACTGCCGGCGGGACATCATCCGGACGGAGCCTATTGGTATGATAAAACCAATGGCAAATTTATCACCAGCGACTATTACTGTGACAAACTCCCGGAGTGGGTGAATGCATTCAATGACAGAAAACTGGTGGATGAATATATGAATCAAACCTGGAACACCTTATTGCCACTGGACAGATATGATGAAAGCTTACCGGATGATAAACCATTTGAGAGACCATTCACCAATACAGAGGGAAATACGTTCCCTTATGATCTAGCCCAAATCAGCACTCTGGTTAGATTTGGTATCAAAAACACCCCCTATAATCTCCTGCCGGCAACCCCTTTTGGAAATACCTTACTCAAGGAATTTGCCCAAACGGTGATCGAAGCAGAGGATATGGGAAGCGATCAAATTCCAGACTTTTTGGCGATGAGTTTTTCTTCAACCGACTATGCTGGTCATCAATTCGGAAACTTCTCGGTTGAAGTGCAGGATGTCTATCTGCGATTAGACAAAGATCTGGGTGAATTCTTAGATTACCTCGATCAAAAAATTGGATTAAAAAACATCTTGATATTTCTTTCTGCTGACCACGGTGCGGCTGACGTAGCTGGTCTTGTCTCTCCACCAGCCGGATACTTCCGGGCCAATGGATTTGAAACAGCACTAAAGCATCAGCTGAAAGAGCTTACGGGTATGGATGTCATCGAAAACATCAGTAATCAGCAGATTTATTTGGTGAAAAATGACAGCATAGATTATCATCAGGTCATTGCGTTTATAAAAGATTTCACCATCAGATTTCCCGGTGCGAAGGAGGCTATTGAGCTAAATGATTTTTCCAAATGCATCGAAGATGAACGTATTTGTGAAATCATCCGGAACGGAATTATGCCGGGTCGAAGCGGTGATCTTTATATACAGCTGCAACCAGGCTGGGTAAGCGAGTCTTATCTAAAAGGAGGAACCACCCACGGATCTACGTATCCCCAGGATACACATGTGCCAATACTGTTTTATGGCTGGCATGTGAAACATGGCAACAACTATCACCGAAATTATGTCCGGGATATTGCCCCCACGATATCCGCTATGTTGAAAATCAGCAGACCTTCGGGAGCTACGGGATTGGTCATTGAAGATTTGCTAGGAGACCGTTGAAAACTCAGTTTGATGCTGAAGCTGTAAATCGTTGTTTTATGAGGAGGCGAGACGAGGGAAGATACCGGGTGGCAACTGACTGAGGATCAACGAAGTCAAAAACGACGAGAACGGCTTATCCTTTTTTATCTGTGACATTATTTTTGGCATGTGGGCGCAAGATGGGTATTTCAACGCCCTCGTAGGAGGGCCTTGAAATACTCAGCTTGATACTGAAGCCGTAAATCGTTGTTTTTT
>JAGQWV010000411.1 GCA_020437045.1 Saprospiraceae bacterium
TCAAAAAAGGGAATCTTGAATTGTGAAGTGGGGGCTGCCCTACCTATTCATAATACCAACCTTTAATGTAGTCGATATTCTATTAAAAAACCTGATTTCGACTCTTTTTATTTTATCTACATACTTCTTATTTGGATTGAATCCAAAATACGAGACAAATTAACGTTGTCTTCGATCAAAGTGATAGCTCTTTCGATCTTCCAGGGAGTATTCAAATTGATCTTCACTTCAATCTTACTGATTTTAATAACCGAGCCGTAGGTATCAAGATGGGTCCGGATCAATGGAAGGTGATGTCTTTTGATGTAGTCCATGCTTTGCTCATTGATATCCCCTTCTCCTGTGGCAACAATACCGGCAAGAGGGGATCGCTCGATATCATTAACCTGAGACAATAAATCAATTTTATGGATTGCATTATTGACCCGGTCGGCCCCAACGACAAGCAAAATGTTTTTTTGTGCTTTTATACGATTTATATCAATCAATGACCCTGCCATGATATCTTCCACTTGCCTCTCGATCTCTTCGGTATTTTCGATCACCGAGCCATTGACGGCATCACAGATGGTACTTATTATCGGGTGAGCAAGTGTTTCGTCATAAGGCATCACTCCCAAAAGTGGCAGATTCATCTCTGCCAGTTTCTTTTCTACATAATATTTGACTTTGTCAATTTTTTCCGGCATTACCTTATTGACAATGATGCCCATCACAGGAATCTTTTGCTCACGAAACATGGCCAGACTCACATTAAGACGATCAATGGTGCTGCCTATTCCTCCTTCTACAATCATGATGACTGCAGCATCAACCAATCGGGCTACATCCGCATTGGAAAGATTTACGATGCTGCCCACCCCAGGGTGTCCGGTGCCTTCAAAAATGACAAATTCATGCTGATTTTTGAGATATTCCGCTGCATTGATAATGTCTTCTTCAAAATGATATGCTCCGGGATCATCCAGATAAGCTGTGGTTGCCCCTTGCCCCAGGATGACGGGGGAATGGTGATCCGGTCGAATTTCAAAACCTAACAGGTCTGCAAAGAGCAGGGTATCTTTGTCTACCCGGATATTCTTCAAATCAAGAAATCGTTGCCCTACAGGTTTACAATATCCAATATTAATGCCCTTCTTCTTCATCACTGACACCAATCCCAGCGTACTTGTTGTTTTGCCGACATGCTGGTTGGTTGCAGCAACATAGAGACTGCTCGCTTTCATGAAGTCAAATTAGCAAAAAAAGAAGAATGCAGGAGGCAAAAAAAAGCCTCATCCAAAAAGCGTTTTAAGCGATTTTCAGATAAGGCGGAAAGCTCTATGTGCTGTGAGAGAAGGATTCGAACCTCCACGGGGTGGTTAGCTAATGCGCAAAACTTTTTAAGTGGTCAACCCTAGTTCCGATTGCTCGGAGCATTACGCAATGTTTATCCCTTACCCCCACCCCCGAGACAGGAGGGCACGTCTACCGGTTTCGTCATCTCACAGTATCAATTTTTGTTTAGCTCTTGTGCTAAATCTGTAGCAAATGTAAAAGAACTATACTTTTCATGCAAATTCTTTAATATAATTCTACAACATTTTCATGAATCACAACAAATTACCATTAATATTAGCAATTTGTTATTTTTCTTTTTGAGATTTGAGATCTCATTGATGAATTTTCAACATTAAAGAGATAAAAACCTCATTTTTGCACAAATCAAGCCAAATTTTGTGCTTTTTCACAAAAATATCGGTCAGTTTTTGGGTGTTTTGCTTCCTATTTTCTTGTTCTGTTGCAGAAAATAACGAGCATAATCGCACAAAGAAACCAATTTGTGGTGTAACGCTGGTAGCTCCCCCACGACCTTTTTCCGACGATCCTATGCTATCTGTGAAGGAAATCCATTGTAATTGGATAGCCATCGTACCCTATGCCTTTACCCCTAGAGGAGTACCGGAAGTGCGGTTTGGATCCAACCACCAATGGTGGGGTGAAAGCCCTGAAGGTGTAAAAGAAACCATTGTACGTGCCAATCTGGCGGGAATGAAAACCATGCTAAAACCCCAGGTCTGGAGTCATGGATGGTGGACCGGTGATTATCATTTTGATAACAATGAAGACTGGATGAAATGGGAAGAACAATATACCAACTACATCCTCTTTTATGCGGCGATTGCGGATTCGATGAATGTGGATCTCTTTTGCCTGGGTACCGAATTCAAGGCATCTATTAAGGAAAGACCGAAGTTTTGGTTCTCTCTCATTGACAAAGTCAGAAAGGTCTATCATGGCAGGATCACCTATGCTGCCAATTGGGACAACTTTACACAAATCCCCTTCTGGAACGAACTGGACTTTATAGGTATCAATGCCTATTTTCCTCTGGTAGACCATAAGGAGCCCAATTTGAAAGCATTAGAAAGTGCCTGGAAAAAGCCACTGGCACAAATTCGATCCTGTCATCAGAAATTTGATAAACCGGTGATCTTTACAGAGTATGGATATCTGAGTGTAGACGGAGCTGCCTTCAATACCTGGGAGCTCGAAGGGCGTCTTGATGAATTGGCAATCAATGAGAAAACTCAAGCCATTGCCCTAGATGCGCTACATTCGGTGTTTTCCGGCGAATCATATTGGGAGGGTGGATTTGTCTGGAAATGGTATCCCGGCATGCAAGGACACGAAGGTTATCCTATGAAGGATTATACTCCCCAGGGTAAAAGCGCCGAAAAAGTTTTGAAACGCTGGTTTAGTCTCTAAATTTGAAACACATCAATTTACCTGTCGATGCACGTATTTACCACAGTTTCTCAGATTCAGTCATTTCTGGATCATGCAAGAAGTCAACACAACTACATCTCTTTTGTCCCTACCCTGGGAGCCTTACATCAGGGCCACCTCCAATTGATGGAACATGCCAGAGCAATCGGAGATATAGTAGTAGCCAGTATTTTTGTCAATCCAACTCAATTTAACGACCCCAGTGATCTAGAAAAATATCCGCGGCCCTTACGAAGTGATATACATAAACTCTCCACCAATGGTGTTGATGTTCTTTTCCTACCCATGGATGAAGAGGTTTACCCGCCCGGTCTTGACCTTAAGGTATCCGCAGATCTTACCGGACTGACAGACGTGATGGAAGGTCCTTCTCGACCAGGTCATTTTGAGGGTGTAGTCACCGTCGTCAAACGACTTTTAGATATCGTGCAGCCGGATGCCCTCATCATGGGTCAAAAAGATTATCAACAGCAAGCAATCATTGCCGAAATGATTCGACAACTTGCGATACCTACAAAGCTGATAAGGCATGAAATTGTAAGAGACAAGGATGGTTTAGCTTTAAGTTCACGAAATGCCCGTATCGATCCGGCATTACGACCGGTAGCAAACACTCTTTATAAAGCATTGCTCCAGGCAAAAGAGCTATATCTAACCAGCGATATCGGCGATGTCATTGATATTTGTTCAGGGATGATTCTGGATCAAGGTTTTAAGCTGGAATATTTCACCATCATCGACGGCACCACGCTTCAACCTATTCATCATTGGGAGCATCACGATTCGATAGTGGTTTGTGTAGCTGCCTGGTTAGGTGAGGTAAGACTTATAGACAATAAGATTATTTATCCCAATAAATCCTCCATACCCGAATCTTAGAATTAGTTCGTCATAATCAGGTAATTAGTCGAGGAAACTTGATTTAGATGTTAAAGGAAGATTATTTCATACCAAGAAGGGACTAAAATTTGTTCCTTTTTCTTGAATCTTTTTAAATTAACTTTGACACTATGATCATCATCCGTTTTGTCTTTGCCATGACCCTTCTAGGGGTGACTCTGTCTTCTTGTCAGGTATTAGAATGTGGCGCTGATAAGAATGCTTTTCTTAATAAATATGAAAGTTTTATTGCGAAAGTTGATCATCTGGATTTAGATGTATCCAGCGAAAAATGGTCTAAATATGATGCTCAATTTAAGACCTATATTGAAGATTGCTATGATTATTATGAGGATGATTTGACCACGAAAGAAAGAAGGCAATTTTGGATGAAAACATTAAAATATTATGCCACCCGGTATGGAGAGGGGATGATTAATGAGCTATCAAAAAAAGATGGTATTTCGGAAAAGGTTGAAAAAAATATCGAAGAAGTTCTAGATGCTACCGGCAGGGATTTAGAAGATTTTATCAATAAAAATATGAACGAAATTGAAGACCTAGTCAAAGATATCGGTAAAGATATTGAAGACTGGGCCGCCAAGCTGAAGGATATATTGCAAGAATAAAATGTATGTATGACATCATTTTAAGTTTTATTACCGCATTTACATTAACCTATTTCGCGATTCCGTCGATCATCAATATTGCGGCAAAGAAAAATCTGGTCGACATTCCAGATGAGCGCAAGGCCCATACCACTCCTACGCCTTCACTGGGTGGAATCGCTATATTTGCCGGTGTCATTTTCAGTATCGTACTATGGACCCCTTTTCATGTATTTAGTGATCTACAATATTTATTGTGTTCATTTATTATCGTTTTTCTGATCGGAGCGAAAGATGATATTTTACCAATGGCACCCTGGAAGAAACTCGTGGGAGAAATCTTTGCAGCCGCCATATTGGTCCTTAAATCCAATGTTAAACTAAGTAGCCTCTATGGGGTCTTCGGAGTTTATGATATACCTGATATCATCAGCATACCTTTTTCGATTTTTGTCATCATGGTTATCATTAATGCATTTAATTTAATTGATGGCATTAATGGACTGTCAGGGAGTATCAGCACCTTAATTGCCCTGGTCCTGGGTACCTGGTTTTTCCTGATAAATCATGTAGAACTTGCCATCGTGGCCTTTGCCCTGGCCGGTTCAACCATCGCTTTTCTGAAGTACAACTTTACCCCCGCAAAAATATTTATGGGTGACACAGGATCACTACTAGTCGGCTTGATCTGTGCCATTCTTACCATCCAATTTATTGAGATTCATAAAACACTGGAAGGTTCCGCTTATGCTATGAAAGCTGTGCCCGCAGTGGCGATCGGTATTTTAATCCTTCCGCTTTTTGATACCCTTCGCGTATTTATCACCCGGATCCTGAAAGGAAAGTCTCCCCTTACTGCCGACAGAAATCATATTCATCACCTGCTGATCGATTGTGGTCTGAGTCATATGCAAGCCACGGGAGTGTTGGTACTGACCAATGCAATTTTTATTTATGCAGTGTTTGCCCTGCAGGATCTGGGCACCTTCCGGCTGTTAATCATCATTGTGTTGGCAGCAATATCTCTAACTGCCCTTCTAATATACCAGCGTAATCGCTGTCGTATGAAACAAAAAATGCAACTTTAATGCATGGAATGGTTAGCCGTATTTTTAGGAGGTGGCTTAGGTAGCCTTGTCCGATATTCAATTGCCCGTATTTTACAACCACAAGAATTTTCCTTCGCCTGGGCAACTTTTATTGCCAATCTGATCAGCTGCATACTGTTGGGTATCCTTCTCACTATTATGACGAAGAGCAATAGTAGTACACGCCTTTTTTGGATGGTAGGATTTTGTGGCGGTTTCAGTACTTTTTCAACCTTCACTGCTGAAACTTTCAGATTTCTAGAGGATGGCGAATGGATTCTTGGCATACTGAATATTGCTGGGAGTATTCTTATTTGCCTTCTTGGACTTATGATCGGAATTAAGTTGGCATCATGAAAACTTTTCTTGCTAAATCTGAAGACACAGGGTTTGGCTCCCGGTCCATAACCAGTGGCAGATTACTTAATGCGGATGGTACCTTTAGAGTTAAGCGAAAAGGTATTCGCTATTTTGATCCTTACATGTGGATGATTCACATGCCCTGGCCCCGGTTTTTTCTACTTTTGTTTGTCGGATACCTCCTTATTAATATTTGCTTTGCTTTATTGTTTCTAATTGCAGGGGTCGAAAACCTTACTGGCGATATCACCACTGGCGCAGGCGCTTTTTTAACTGCTTTCTTTTTTAGCATTCAGACTTTCACCACGGTAGGATATGGCTACCTGAGCCCTGTCACTCCCCTTGCTAATTGGATTGCCTCGCTGGATGCATTCTGTGGATTGCTATATATAGCGCTTTCTACCGGAATGTTTTTTGCCAGATTTGCCATACCCGGCTCATCCATTCTCTTTAGCGAGATTGCTGTGGTGTGTTCTTTTCAACAGAAGAAAGCGATGATGCTTCGTTTGGCAAATCTTCACAACAACAAAATTATAGATTTAGATGCCACTATGGTCATGACCTATGTCGATAAAACTCAAAAAGCGAGGAAGTATCAAGGTGTTGAATTGCAGATCAAACGCGTGATGATGTTTCCTTTAAATTGGACACTCGTACATATCATCGATGATGATTCTCCTTTGAATGGGCTTTCCCTGTCTGATCTGGAGGATTTAAAAGTAGAATTTATCGTTCTCATAAAGGGTTATGATGAGACCTATGCACAAACCATTAGTGCCAGTCGTTCCTATATCGCCTCCGAAATACGCTGGGATCAGCGTTTTAAAGTGATGTATGAAGATAATGACGAAAATATCACCCTCCACCTTGACCGGATCAATGACCTTGAGCCTGACCCGGGGGCATCTGTGTCCTACTGATCACTTTTTATCGGAAGCGGCATCACCCTTGCATAATTCAGTCGCAGAAAAAATCTAAGTGTCTTCTAATAGATGACTTCTACTGGACCTGAGTCAATGCAATATGTAAAGTCACTCCATCAAAGAGCTCCACCGGCTCACTATTTTCCGATTTTCTAAAGAGGATCTCGTTGGCCAGTACCTCGTCCTTGATATAATCTCCAAAATGTTCGACAGCAGGTTTGACGGCATCATTTCCATCAAGGAAGACGAGAATCCTATCGGTGACATTAAAATCTTTCTGCTTTCTAATGTTCTGAATCCGGTTAACCAACTCTCTGGCGGTACCCTCGGCAATCAACTGATCATCTAAAGTAATATCTAAGGCTACTGTGAGATCGCCATCACTGACCACTTGCCAACCCGGTATATCTTCCGAAGAGATTACCACATCATCAAGTGTAAGTTGGAATTGATCATTATTAAGAACCAGATCATAAGTACCTGTTTTCTCAAATTGAGTGATCTCTTCCTGCGACAAATTTTGAATGATGCTATTCGCCGACTTCATACTTGCCCCCAGTCTTTTACCCAATGTTTTAAAATTGGGCTTTACCTTTTTGGTAATCAGACCAGAAGTATCGGAGATGTATTCAATGTCTTTAATATTAACCTCTGACAGGATCAAATCTTTGACCGCTTCCACTTGCTCTTTAAAGTGTGGGTCTAATATGGGTAATAACACCCGTTTTAGGGGTTGCCGTACCCGAAGACTTTCTTTCTTTCTGAGTGAAAGTATGAGGGAAGAAATCCGTTGGGCATAAGACATTCGCTCTTCCAGATCTTTATCCTGCACATTCTCGCTCACCATAGGAAAACGACTCAAATGAACCGACTCGTAATCTTCCTTCTTGCTTGCGTCATTTAGATTCAAATACAACCAATCAGCAAAAAAAGGTGAGATAGGTGCCATCAATTTAGCCACTGTTTCCAGGCAAGTGTACAGTGTCTGATATGCGGAAATCTTGTCCTCGGTATACTCTCCTTTCCAGAACCGTCTACGGGACAAACGTACAAACCAGTTACTAAGATGGTCGTTGACAAAATCCTGAATTTTGCGTGCAGCATTCGTCGGTTCATATGCTGCATATTCGCTATGTACTTCCTGTATCAACGTATTGAGAACCGATAAGATCCACCGGTCGATTTCCGGACGGTTTTCCAAAGCTATATCAGCCTCCTTGTAGAGAAACCCATCTATATTAGCATATAAACTAAAAAAGGCATATGTATTAAAGAGGGTTCCAAAGAATTTTCGTTGTACCTCTTCTATACCGGCAATGTCAAATTTCAAATTATCCCAAGGTTGCGCATTACTGATCATGTACCATCGGGTAGCATCAGCTCCATACTTCTCCAATGTTTCAAACGGTTCAACAGAGTTGCCCAGACGCTTTGACATCTTGCGGCCCTCTTTATCCAATACAAGTCCATTAGAAACTACATTGCGGTAGGCTACACTATCAAAAGCCATCACGGCAATAGCGTGCAGCGTAAAAAACCAACCCCTGGTTTGATCGACTCCTTCCGCTATAAAATCAGCCGGGTAATTTTCCTGAAATTTCTCCTGATTCTCAAAAGGATAGTGCCACTGGGCATACGGCATCGATCCACTGTCAAACCAGACATCTATCAAATCCTCCTCACGATACATGGATTGGCCATCGTCAGTTACCAAAACGACCTCATCGATATAGGGGCGGTGTAAGTCTTCAGGAACCGCTTGATTTAAACCCAATTTGCTGTTTGCTTTCTGGATCTCTTGCTCCAATTCTTCCACAGAACCGATGCATATTTCATTTAAACCGTCCTTGGTGCGCCATATTGGCAGTGGTATGCCCCAGTATCGCGAACGAGAAAGGTTCCAATCCTGGAGATTCTCCAGCCAATTTCCAAATCGCTTTTCTCCGGTATGCTTTGGTTTCCAATTAATTGTCTTGTTTAATTCGACCATTCGGTCTTTCATAGCTGTAGATCGTATAAACCAGCTGTCCAGCGGATAATAGAGCACCGGTTTGTCCGTCCTCCAGCAATGAGGATAATTGTGGCCATATCTTTGAATATTGAAGGCCTTATTTTCCTTTTTCAATTTGACGGTGATGTCGATATCGACATTTACATAATCTGGATCATCAGTATAGTCCTTTACATATCGACCGGCAAATTCTCCAGCTTGGTCTGTAAATTTCCCTTTACGATCTACTAAGGTTAAACTTCCAATACCATACTTTTTTGCCACCCGCATATCATCTGCACCAAAAGACGGGGCAATATGTACAATGCCTGTACCATCTTCTGTACTGACAAAATCACCTAAAAGCACTTTAAATGCATCACCATCGACAGGTTGAGCATATGGTAACAATTGTTCATAGCGGATATTTTCAAAATCAGCCCCCTTGTATACTCCTGTGATATGATAGGGGATTATGGTGTCAGCCTCCTGGTATTTGGTAATATCCTCTTGTTCTTGTTCAGCTTTGAACCAATAAGGAATCAATTCTTTTGCCAGAATGAGATTCACCGGGAGCTTTGTATAAGGATTGTAGGTCTCCAGGCGTACATACTCAATCTTTTCACCAACGGCAAGCGCAGTATTCGATGGCAGGGTCCAGGGAGTGGTCGTCCAGGCCAGAAAATATAGATCTCCAGTTTTTACGCCCTCAAAAAGAAAAGCTGAATGATCATCTTTCACAATTTTAAATTGGGCCACGGCAGAAAGATCCTTTACATCCTTATATGCACCAGGCATGTTGAGTTCATGAGAACTCAATCCTGTACCAGCGGCCGGCGAATAGGGCTGAATGGTATAACCTTTATAAAGAAGACCTTTGTCATAGAGTCTTCTTAGCAGAAACCAAACTGTTTCTATGTAATTGTTTTCAAAAGTAATGTAAGGGTCATCCAAATCAACCCAATAGCCCATCTTTCTAGTCAAGCTATCCCAAAGATCTTTAAATCGCATTACTGCCTTTCGGCATTCCGCATTGTAATCGGCTACCGATATCTTTGTACCTATATCATCTTTGGTGATTCCAAGCTCTTTCTCTACGGTAAGTTCAATGGGTAATCCATGGG
>JAGQWV010000412.1 GCA_020437045.1 Saprospiraceae bacterium
AATATTATTTGGATTTCGAAAGGATTGAGCCATACCAATTTCCTGGTAGGAATCGAAGATCTTTTGATGACAAATGGCACATAATTGATCGTCTACATAATTCCAGTCAGCGTCGATCTGCGCAACAACCGGATCCTCTTGCGATGAATCATTGTTATCCCAACTACCTATCGTCATCCAAAAGAACAGGCCTATAGCAAACAGGTACACGTGATCCATCTACTAAAATTGCAAATAAATTTGCCATTAGATTGGAAAGGTCCTTGATAATTAGCGCCGGAAAATAAAAGAGAAGAAAAATTTGTGCTAAATCGCTCCGACACTCTCCTTGTAAAGGACGGCCAAAACTACCTGCCCTACTGCCCGCAAGGTATTGCGGTCTATGATCTCCATATTATCACTTTGGGTATGATGATAATGGCCAAATCCATTTTTATAATTGATAATATCAATCATTGGTAGTCCCACCTGGTTGACAAAAAGGTGATCATCCACCAGTTGATTGACCCGTTCATTGCTAAAGTAACCACCGTAACCCATTGATTGACCTAACGACCAAACCTTCTCCAAAACGCCGTTGGCAAAATTGAGTGAAATCGCTTCCTTGGGAAAAGTAGCTCCTTTCGCTCCTACCATGTCCAGAAGGATACCGTATTGCGGCCGGTTTTGAGCACTTAAATTTGCCGCCCAAAATTGAGATCCGAGACACCATGTTTCTTTTTCTCCTCCATTATCACCCTGATCTTCGGCATCGAAAAACACAAGATCGATACCCATATCGATGGGATGATCTTTAATCGTCCGCGCAATTTCCAAAAGTACCCCAACGCCACTGGCTCCATCATCGGCACCCAGAATCGGTTTATCTCTATCTTCAGCTTTGGCATCTTTCTCCGCCATAAAGCGGGTATCCCAATGAGCTGCGAGGACAATTCTTCGAGGATGATCCGGATTGATCTTGCCGATGATATTGGTACCTGGAAACACCTCATTGGTATATATGGCCGCAGGAAAATTCTGCTCAGCGACCTGCAAGTCATAAGATTTCAACTTGGCAACAATCCAATCCTTGCAAGCCTTATGTGCTTCACTGCCCATATTTCTCGGACCAAAATCTACCTGCGCCTGCACAAACGCATAAGCACTATCCCGGTTGAAGGCAGGGATGGTGACCGATTGTGGTGCCCTGTCCGGGCTGCTAGTTTTATTGTTACTGCTCTTGTCTGAACGGCAAGCTGCTGCCAGCAATAGTATCGACAACATGCTCGTGATAATTCGATAATTCATAGTTCTACATCTAAGATTTAGCCCAGGATGTACCATCCTTGCCATCTTTTAACTGGATCGATAACGCGGTCAGCGTATCTCTGATTTTGTCGGCTGTTCCCCAATCTTTGTGCTCTCTGGCATTTTTCCGAAGCTCGATGATTAATTCCATCAAACCACCAACCAATTGTTGGTCCTGATCACTGCTGTCATCTTTCAAACCCAAGACTTCTCCAATAAAAGAGGGGAAGAAGGTCTGCAACCGCATCAACGTGTCTTTATGCAAATCTTTAGGATCAAGTTGCCTGCCACCCAGTGCGTTGATCTTACTGGTTAACTCAAATAATTTTGCCAATGCCTTCGGTGTGTTGAAATCGTCTGCCATATCATCAATCACTCCATCCATTAATGACACGATTTCCTGATCGAGGTCACTGAGATCACCTGTATTTTCTGCTTGCAGCGTTTCCAGCGTCTTCAATACCTCCATCAATCTTTTGTAGCCTTTTTCGGCGGCGATTAAAGCTTCATCTGTCAGATCAAGTGTGCTTCGATAATGGGCTTGCAGCATAAAAAACCGGACCACCATCGGGGAAAAGCCTTTAGAGAAGTGTTTACTATCTCCGGTAAAAAGCTGTTGTGGTGTCACGGAATTGTCTTCACTCTTAGACATCTTGCGACCATTGAGCAGCAACATATTGGTATGAAGCCAGTAGTTGGCCGGTGCCTCTCCACATGCTCCCACATTTTGGGCAATCTCATTCTCATGGTGAGGAAATTTCAAATCGGTACCTCCACCATGAATATCAAAGTGAGTACCCAGGTATTTTGTACTCATGGCGGAGCATTCCAGATGCCATCCAGGAAAGCCGACGGACCATGGTGATGGCCAACGCATAAGATGCGTGGGTTCTGCTTTAATCCACAAGGCAAAATCTGAGGAGTGATTCTTTTCTGCCTGCCCTTTCAGGTCATCGCGTGATTCCTGCATCAGCTCTTCGACCACCCTTCCGGAAAGAATGCCATACTCATGGTCCCTGGATATATACTTTGGGGTATCGAAGTAGACTGATCCGTTCTTTTCATAGGCATAACCCCGGTCAAGAAGCGATTGTATCATTTCGATTTGTTCGATGATATGACCGGTGGCTCTCGGTTCGATATCTGGCGGTAGAAGATTAAAGATGTTCATCATCTCCTGAAAACCATTAGCATAGCGTTGTACTACTTCCATGGGCTCTAACTGGTCTAGCCGTGCCTTCCTCGAGATTTTATCTTCTGCTCCAGTGTCCGCATCCCCTACCAGATGTCCCACATCGGTAATATTACGCACATAGCGAACCTTGTAGCCCATGTATTTCAGGAACCGGTAGATAACGTCGAAGCTGGTGAAAGTGCGGCAATTACCAAGATGCACATCACTGTATACGGTGGGTCCACAAACATACATGCCAATTTTTCCTTCATGTATGGGTTGAAATTCTTCGCGCGTGCGGCTAAGGCTATTGTACACAAATAATTGATGCATCTATTCCTTGATTTTCATTAAGCTGAGGACGGGAAAATGGTCAGATATGGCTGCCCCCTTTAATATTTGATGATCCAGTGCCTCAAAAAATTCGTCTGCAAAAATATAATCTATTTTTAAACCGGGCACTGCTCCGGCATAGGTACTTCCGATACCCAGTCCTTTCTTTTTAAATTGGTCAATGAGCCGGTCACTAAATTGCTGATAGGTGTAGGAAAACGGTGTATCATTAAAGTCTCCTGCCAGAATAATCGGGTAATCTGTATGATCCAGATTCTTCAAGATGGTCAGTACCTGCTCTTTTCGCACCATACTATTACGACGGTAGTTGGTGACCATCCGGCGAATATTGGTCAGAGCCTTCGCCCGGTCCGAATTGATATCCTCCAAAACCGTCTCCGCTTCATGTGTCACCTGGTTACTTTTTAGGTGCAGGTCATAGATCCGGACCTTGTGCCCCTGCAACAAAATATCGATCCAGATACAACCATTGACCGACTGATCAAATTGAATATTGCCCTGAGCTTCGATGGGAAAGCGGCTTAAGATTGCTTTACCTTTGTAAAAATAATGGTGATCCAATCCCGTAGTCTTCTTTAGAGACAAAATGTGGTTTTCTGTAATTTCCTGCAGACAGATGAAATCAAGTTGATATTGTCCCTTTATCTCCTTGAGAAAACCATTGAGATGGTCACTCTCATTATAACTTTGACTATTGAAGCTGCAAATACCTATTTGTGCAGGATCGGAATGTTTGCTAAAATGAAATCCCAAAAAACGGGTCATTTGGCCAAAACCTAAAACGATACAGATCAAAGAGAGCGCAAACCATCGACGCCGTATGGAAATCCAAAAGATAAAATACAAAACATTAAATAGCAGGAGCCAGGGCATAAACAAGCCCACTGCCTGAGGTATAGAATTTTGCTCCGGATCAATATAGGACGCCAAATATCCAATAGTGGTCAGGATAACTACTGCCCAGTTTGACCAGAGCATCACGCGGAGAAACCACTTCATCGCGAGCTTGCATTATTGAGAAAGTCCTTTTCTTCAGAAGTCAGACTATCATATCCCGTCTTTTTGATCTTCTCCAGTATAAGGTCGACACGCTCCTGAATTTCATCTTCACTAAAAAGTTTGGGTTCGGTTTTTTTAAAGGTTTTCTTGACCACTCTCGCCTCCCGGGAACGGGTCACAGGCACTTGTTCGCCTTTGAAAAAATTGACAATCTTTTCCAGCAAATTATTTACTCCCTCCGACCAATCATTGCCAGATCGCAATTGACTTACGAAGAGCCAGCCCATGGCAACTCCACCCAAATGAGCAAAATGGCCGCCGGTATTTACATTGCCGGCTAGTGCGAAAAGATCCAAAAGTACCAGGGCCATGACAATATATTTTAGCCTCACATCGCCGATGAGGATCAATCTCATGATATAATCCGGGGCGATCATTCCGGAGGTCACAACGATAGCCATCACGCCCGCGGAGGCTCCCAGGGCATAGCCGGTATGTCCCTGCATATAGGGAAGAAACTGGGCACTTATCCAAAAAACAAAACACCCAACCATTCCTCCCAATAAATAGATGGGAAATACTTTGCGATCACCCAATAAATCACCGACGATTCGTCCAAACCAGTAGAGGAACAACATATTCCACAGTAAGTGCCAAAATCCTTCGTGGAGAAATATACTGGTAATAAATACCCAGGGGTGGGTGAGATTATGCCTGATGTCTGATGATACGGAGAAAAAATTGACGATGTCTCGATAAAGTGGTGGAATCACTCCGGCATTTCCCAGATAAAAGGCCAAGTGGATCAGATTGATTACAATGAAGACGGCCACATTGATTATGATCAACCTCGTCACCACATTTCCGAACGAGAATTCACGGCGTATATCTGCTATAATCGATCGCAACATCTATCTGAATCCTGATTTTCGCCAGTACAAAATAATCAACGCTCCAAAAATCGCTCCACCTACATGTGCAAAATGGGCAACTCCCGGATTGGTCTGACTGATCCCAAAGTAAAGCTCGAGGGCCGCATAAATAACAACGAAGTATTTTGCCTTTATCGGAATAGGAGGTATCAATAACATAATTTGACTTTCCGGAAACAGCATCCCATAACCCGCCAAAAGCCCAAACACGGCTCCTGAGGCGCCTACCATGCTATAAGGTCGAGACAAGAAAAGCTGATATTCTGCAGGTGAGTAACCCGACACTTCGAAATACCAGACCAACAGGTATAATGCCAGTGCCCCAAAACCGGAAAGAAGGTAAAGAATCAAAAATTTCTTTGGCCCCAAATATGATTCAAGTGCGGTCCCGAACATAAATAGCGCGAACATATTAAAAAAGAGGTGCTGAAAGTTGGCATGCATAAACATATGCGTGACGATCTGCCAGGGCCGGAAAAAATCCGACGCCGGATAATACATCGCCAGGGCCGGGCCTAACTGGGGCATCATCCAATGGGTCACCAGATACAGGAGTCCATTGAGGATTAAGAGTTGTTTGACGACTTCAGTGATTCGATACATTATTGATTAAACTTGCTTTCCAGTTGTTCTAGTTCAAAGGTGATAAAACATTTTTTACCAAAAGGACTTTGAAATGGCTCCGCACAGGCAAAGAGTTGGTCGATCATAGACCGCATTTCTACTGGGGTCATATTTGTGCCTCGTTTTATGGAAGAACTTCTTGCCAGGAGGGCAGCCAGTTTCTTTTCTTCACTCCAATCTAAATCCACATTCATCCGAAATTGTTCTAAAAGTTCGTGAAAGAGATTTTCTTCTTCACCAATATTCGACAAATGGGCTGGTATTCCGTGTAAAATAAAAGTGTCCTTACCAAAACCTTCCACTTCAAAGCCTAAGCGCCGTAGGAATGGAAGCATCGATACCAATAGTGATGCTTCATGTGCCGGCAGTTCGATGGTTTTTGGAAAGACGAGTCTTTGGGTATTAGCCGGAGATTCTCTAATCTGATGGAGATACCGCTCATATAGTATTCTTTCATGAGCATTTTGCTGATCGATCAGCATAAATCCTGACTTAATCTGACTAATAATATAGCATTGATGCATCTGCACCGGATCCTTTCCCTGTCTTGCATCTGACTCAAAATTAGCCAGCTGCCTGGAGGGGAAAGACTCAGGATAGGTAGATGTTTTTTCCAGCCCTTTGTACAGATCTTCCCAATTTTCCATGGTTGGCGGTCTTGAAAAACTGGAAGGAATTACAATTTTTCCTGTAACGGGATTGCCAGAAGGTGCCATTCCGGAAAAGGCAGGACTTTGTTCGAAGTCAAGAGATGGTGCAATATTATACTGATTAAGCGCATGCTTTACCGCTGACTTAATGATGTTGTAGACCAGCGATTCATCTTCAAATTTTACTTCTTGTTTGGTAGGGTGTACATTGATATCCACTCGCTCAGGATCAATACTAATAGATAACAAATAAAACGGATAGGTACCGGGGTTGATCAGATTTTCATAGGACATCTGTACAGCATGGTTCAAATACGGGCTTTTTATGAAGCGGTCATTCAAAAGAAAAAATTGTTCGCCTCTGGTCTTTTTAGCGGAATCGGGTTTTCCCACAAATCCGGTAATTTTACACAGATCAGTCTCTTCTTCGATCGGTACCAACTTATCATTGATCCCTTTGCTGAAAAGATTAACCAGCCGTTTTCTCAAGGAGCCCGGCGGCAAATGATACGTCTCTGCTCCGTTGTGAAATGCTTCAAAATGAATTTCGGGATGAGCAATAGCAATACGTTGAAATTCATCCAGTATATGCCGAAATTCGACGGTATTTGATTTAAGGAATTTGCGCCTTGCGGGAATATTGTAAAAAAGGTTTTT
>JAGQWV010000413.1 GCA_020437045.1 Saprospiraceae bacterium
AGAATTCTTTTTTTTTTATTTTACGATCACATTTGCTTGTGTGGCGACCATTATATTTTTGTTTTCTAATTTAGCAATTTATACATCAACTTCTCACCGGTAGAAAATAGATCTCCGGAATTTTTTCCTGATTCAGCTCTTCATCAAATATTGACTCAATTACAAACCGGTGATCTTTTTGTTCCACTAGGTGTTCAAGAATCTCAAAACCGATTTTAT
Organism: Saprospiraceae bacterium; assembly: GCA_020437045.1. Classification (GTDB taxonomy): domain Bacteria; phylum Bacteroidota; class Bacteroidia; order Chitinophagales; family Saprospiraceae; genus JABDMH01. Next base: position 220 of record JAGQWV010000413.1, read on the forward strand.
CGACCGAATTAGCACTATTGGATAGAATCACAATGGCAATATTCCGATCACGATTAAAAGCCATAAAAGAACGAAAACCCCCGGTACCTCCATTGATCCAGGTAATCGGCAAATTGCTTTTTTCAGAGAGTAAACTCACAAACCATCCATAAGCCCCCATCGTAAATCTTCCTGTTTTATGTTTCGGTACATCGATCCTGGGTTGTTGCACCTGCCTGAAGGCTTCGCTGATCGGATCCTCTCCCAATTCAAGATTCGCTCTCAGAAATCGCAACATATCGCCAGCGGTAGAACGCAGGCCTGCTGCCGGTGCCATTGCTTCGTAATGCCAGTGCTCGGTAAGTTTTCCCTTTCGATCATGCCCCCCTGCAAATCGATTACTTTTTGATGCTGGCACTTCGATATCCGTATCGAACATTCCCAGGGGATATGTCAAGTTTTCGCGTAATAATTCTGCATAGGGCTTGTAATTATAGTCTGCCAGTATATTGCCCAGCAACGCTACACCCGCCTCTGAATATTGATAGAATGAACCGGGTGGTAATGAAAGTACATAGCCATACAAATGCTCGTACAGAGCGCTTCTGCTATAGGCATTATAGGGATCCTTACTCTGCTTACCGGTCCACCGGAGTGGATTCCAAGAATTTAAACCGTGAGGTGTATTAGGCAAACCAGAGGTATGAGATGCCAGGTCACAAAAAGATACACTCAAAGGCATTTGATAGGGATCCGGCTCGCAAACCATTCGTACCCGTTCGTGCCCCGCAGCTACCACTCCCATTTCTGTCTCTATGTGACAAACAAAAGGCTGATAAACCGGCATACGAATGTCACTAGGCAAATAGGTATTGATAGATTCATCAAGCGCAAATGACCCCTTCTGCACTTCCAGCATAAGCATGGAGGTGGTAAAGACGCTGGATAATTCGCCGATCTCAAATATGGTATGTTCATTAGGAGTAAAGTCTTGTAGTTGACTGACATGTCCATAACCTTTCACATCCACTGTTTCGCCATCGATGATTCCAATGACCATCGAACGATTCTTATGTTTATTCACATATTTCTCAGCGATCTTATCAACCTTCTGATCGAAGATTCCCTGCCCATAGGTAAGGAAAGGTAAAAGACCTATGAGTACCATCACTTTGATCATTGTCTTGCTTTCCATAATCTGATCTTTCAGTTATAAAATAATATCCTTACCCAGAAAGAAATACTGAGGACCATTAGGTGGTTATATGATCTTTGTCAACATGTTCATTAAAGAGACCAAGGTCACTCTAAAAAATGATCTGTATCAGGTCTATTAAAGTTAAAACGCTGAATATTTGATTGTCTAACCATTAAAACAGAGACGTTATGATTATCCAGGATTTAGTGAGTATTAAAGATATTCAGCAAGAATTTCACAAAATGTATCCGGGCTTGAAGATGGTATTTTATCGATCAAAACATCATGATCATCAAGGTTCAGATAAAGCAGAAGAATATACCAGTGATCACATATTGAGGGATATACGTCAACGACATACAGAGGGCAGTATTGAAATTAAACCACAGATGACAGTGAAAGAGCTAGAATATGATTTTGAAGAGCTTTATGGTCTTCATATTCAAATCTTTAGAAAATCCGGAGCGGTTTGGCTGCAAACGATTGCCACTGATGATTGGACGCTCGCAAAACAAAATGAAAAGGGATTATCCCTTGACAAAGAAGAAATCGTGGCTGGTTAAAAAGCACATGCAGCGGGAAAAATTCTTAAGGTTGGATTTGTTGCGCAAGCTTTTCGCAGCAGCTCCAACCTTATCATTTGCAGAAAGTCGCTTATTGGTGAACCCTTTATCCATTATCTTACTAGTGCATAAAAGGCTGGGTCCATGCCATTTCGAAATCCAGATCTTCAATAGGATTTAAATGCTTTTTGTCTGACATGATTTTGACTCTTACAAATAAGTCGTCTGTGGTGAGCTTATAACTTCCTTGATTTCCGTTAATTCTCGACAGTTCAAGAACCTCCTTTTCGCCTTTCTTTACTCCAATAAAAATAATTTCATAATTCACACCTGCTTCCGGGGCAACCCTCACGTCAATTTGTTGATTTTGGAAAGAGAGCTTATCAAGAGTTACTCCGGTCGACGCGTAAAAGTCACCTTTTTCAATGGCTGCGATTAAATCACTGGGAGTTAGCGACTTGGATTTCACCATGATCCATCCTCTGCCGGCATTACTCCATTCCTTGCCCTGCCGATGGTAATGGTGACTATCATCCGTAGCCAGTCCATAGATCAGTGGCTTCCCCTTTGCCAGGTAGGCCATATTGACCTGGTCCCACATTTCTTCCGTACCGATATGGGCACTATCTCCCTGATTATGGACCTGAGGATGACCATTAAAAACTTCAAAGAATTGCTCCCCTTCCAACGCAATCATATCTTCCAGTGAAATTGAGTAGTGGAAATTAGGATGATTAATATGTACAATCGTTGGAATTCCAGTCTCCTCCCTCATTTTTTTCACCGCATTAATATTATTCTGAAGTACTTCCACCACACTGTTTCCACCTTGAGCCTTGATCAGGTCTTCCAGATTTGTAGCATTCAAATGCAGATGCTTATTTTCAAAGCGATCAGTGATTTCTTCTGATTGAATGATCAAAAACTCATCTTCCTTTTCAAAAAGCGGTCGATATTCCTCCAGGGTTTTCAATTGTATACTTAGCCTGCCAGAATCTTCCTTATAATTCACCCAATCTTCGCCATACTTCTCCAAATAGTGCGCAAATGCATTTCTATACATCGTATCTTCTGCCATATTTATCCACTTCTCTCCCCGGGCGAGAATATTATGATCAGTCAATGCCACAAAATGGTAGCCTCGCTCCTTGTACCAACTCATGATCATCTCGGGAAAATCGTCTCCATCACTCCAAAAGGAATGCGTATGTAAATTTCCCTTGTACCATTTCGCGCTTTCGTCAGCTTTTTGACAAGCTACCATGCCAAGCAGAAGCCCGGCTATACCTAATAATAAAAAAATGAAGAAGGCTTGCCAATTGTTCTTATGCTTCATGAATATTATCTTAAAAACTACTAAACTAGTGTAGTATTTCCACAATAACTAATACTATTG
>JAGQWV010000414.1 GCA_020437045.1 Saprospiraceae bacterium
GGCGGATTTACCGGTGGGAAGACATTTGATATTTTAGTGGAAGGCAAACGCATCGCCACCGAGAATATCAGCGGCAAGAGAGATGGGGCGTTTATTAATGTTTTTTACCCGATACCGGATGATCTGGTCCATGGAAAGAAACAGATTACCATTCAATTTAATCCCCATGAAGGAAGTAGGGCAGGACCTTTCTTCTGTGCCCGGATAACTGAATAAAAAGTAAAAGCACACACTAATCCAAAATTGGATCAATGTGTGCTTCTTTGCTATTGCTCGTTTGATCTTCTATTTCGATCAGACTTCTTTTGCGTTGGATTTGATTTCTGAGACCTCACACTACTACTACTTTTTTGAGTAGATGGTGTCGGACGTCTCATGGCTGATGATGACCGTTCTCTCGTCGGTTGTTTCGAGTAGGTATTATTTGACTTTTGCGTAGGTGTTGATTTTTGAAACCTACTATTATTACCACTACTTTTTGGTGTAGATGGTGCCGGCCGCCTGACTGAAGAAGATGATCGCTCTGTGGATGGTTGCCTGGAGTAGTTCCTGTTTGGTGTACTCCTGTTAGAATTCTCTTGTATAGACGATGACCGGCGGGGTTGAGGTTCATTTCTTTCCACCTGATTTCTGGTATTCGGGGTGTTTTGTCTTTGTACCTGATCACTGGATTTTCTCGGAGTGGTCACTTTATCTCGTTGATTAGAACTCCGTGATGGTGCCTGACGATAGGTTTGTCGTTGCTCTTCCACTTTCCTTTCAGGAATTTTGGTTTCCTGTCGCTCGGAAGGAATACGCCTGTTCATTTCGTCACTTCTTCCCGGACTTTGATACCTGCTATCCTGATTGCGTTGAATATCCCGGGATGGTGATTGTCTCTTAATACCTGAACCATATCGATCATTGTTAGTCGAACGGGGTGCGGAAGTATAGCCGCGTTGCGATTTGGAACGGTCTACCCGTACCTTATCAGTGCGATGTGCAATATTCTTACTATACTGACGGTGTGGCTGGTAAAAATGATGTACATGTGATGTGCGGTAAACCGTAACAACCCGGCATTGTCTGTAATAGGGCCGTACCCTTGTATAGTATACGTTCCAGCTGTAAGGACGCCAGGTGACCCACCAGGTGGGATAATAGTTCCATCTATAAGGAGAATTATAGACCACATAGTCTCGGCGGTAGAAACTTTGCACAATTGGCCAGTAATAGACATTCACATAGTTGTCCGAGACAAATTCTCCGCCGGTACTGTATCGGGTACCCTCAAATGGTTCTACGACGACCTCTTCTCCATAAAGATCGCGATCGCCAATGATTTGCATTACGGCATCTCTGGGTCCTGTCTTTTCGATTTCGATAACTGCTACATCCTGAATGTCATACCGGTCCAGAGCGACCTGGAGAATAATTGCGTGAAAATTACCCTGCCTCCGGTGTTCGACTCTTACATAATCGGTTCTTCCATCGTAATCCAGATCCAGATTATTTACATAGCTGTTTCTTGAATTAAGTTTTCTTTCGAATTGATCGAGCGACCTGGAGTCCTTGAATAGTTCAATAGCGCCTTCCAAACTGAAAAAATCGCCATCATAGCCTGTTCGTTCGTTTTGATATTGAGCTTTTGTTACTCCCACAAACAGAAGTATCATGCTCAAACTAAATAATATCCTTTTCATAGCCTTCGTATTTTTTATCAAGAATGCGGGTAGTAATTTATCATAGCTACCCTACATACATAAAGAAGGAAAAAGGAGTAGAAAGTTACCAGGATCTCTTTGTTTATCAGATACTTAACATAGGTTAAGAAAATGTGATGAATTTATGTGGATGTTGTTCCCTGTCAATTAGTTTCACAATGGGATCACCTTTGCGGCTTGTGTTGGGTTTATTGTAATTAATTAGTTGTAATATTTGTGTACATTTGGCATTTTCAGGAACACGGAATGATTTAGTTATGTCTGATGATAACCAGGATATAATTATTACTTCAGGCTTGGTATATTTTCGTCTTTATATCATGGTCATTATTATGGCTCTCCTTCCTTTGGTGATCATTGTTGATGGTTTCAAAGGAGCGTTCCACGCGGGTATGGTGATTGCCGGTTTAATATTTCTAGGAATAATGGGGATCCTGATCTATCAGATCATATATACGAGTACCGCCAGAATTCAGGACGACCGAATTATCTTGAAAAAACAATTCAGATCGCAAAGATCTTATACATTTGATCAAATTAGATCAATAGGTGCTTTGAAGTTGGGAGGAAGGCAATACATCACACTAAAAATGAGAAATGATGCCGGAATCGAAGACAAGTTTCTTATTAGTAAATCAAATTCCATCTTGCCAGGTCGCAATTTTAATGCCTTACAACTATTAAAATCTTTGCGCGATAAAGCTCGAAAGGCCAAAAATCTCCGGCCGCTTGGGTAGAATAATCACCTTTGTAATTCACATCATTTGCATTCATTCTTCTTTGCCTATTTTGGGCATGGTGCCAAATACCCAATCCCAAAAAGGGGAAGAAACCCCAAATGCCTGGTCCTGATCTTTATAATGATGCAAAGCGTGGTGCCGGTATTGGTATTTTAGATAACCAGGTACTGGTGTCACATGAGATTTGTAGTGCACATAGGTATAGAGTAAATATCCGGTTAGAAATCCGGGTAGAAAGAGGTAGGTAAGGGTACCCATGATGAACCATCCAATAGCGAAAAGCACTGCAATTATAAGTAGTCCCGGCGCAGGCGGCATAATTAAACGGCTTACATCCCTGGGGTAGTCATGATGGATTCCGTGAAATATGTAAGCGACTCTTTCTGCTACTTTCGATTTTGGAAAATAGTGATCCAAATGAAAGAAATACCGATGAGCAAGGTACTCGAAGAAAGTCCAAAAAAACATCGCAAATAGGAAAATAATAAGGGCATTTGTAAAATGCTCGGTCACGTTAAGTCGGTATCCTACAACCAGGAAAAACACAATGACCAGGGTATATATCAAGGCAGATACTTTGGGATTGGCCCGGGATAATACCTCCAGATATTTGCTGGAAAAGATTTGTCCCTGGGCATTGTTAGTATTATTTGGTTTCACTGCACAAAGGGTTAGAATCTACGTTGTTAAACAATAAAACTTTAAAAAAGCTTCAAAAAAGGATCGTTTTTTGAATTTTCAAGCCAAAGAAATGCTCATTTGTCAATAATAGCAATACTGAAAATTCAGTATTTAACATGGGCATTGGGGCTTCCTTATTTCAATAGTTTTTAGACTGGGATTATGTAAAGACGGTTGCGCTAGTGCAGCATTTCCGCAGTAACTGATATTAGTGTCGAGATAATTTTTTGTTAGATCTAAGAAGCGAAACCGCGTATGGCCTTTGTCACACAAGGCTTTCGATGATGATGAGATGGCGAAAAAGAAGCCGACAATAGTAATAGTTATTGTGGAAATGC
>JAGQWV010000415.1 GCA_020437045.1 Saprospiraceae bacterium
CGGTCAATGATTATGTGGCCAACGTAATCCAGGCCCAGTTGCTTTTTCTCGAATCTACCGATCCGAAAAGAGATGTTCAGATGTTTATTAATAGCCCGGGAGGAAGTGTGATTGCCGGTCTGGGTATTTACGACACTATGCAATATGTAGCCCCGGATATAGCAACCATTTGTACGGGTTTGGCGGCATCTATGGGAGCAGTATTATTGGCTGCCGGATCTAAAGGCAAGCGGACGGCATTGCCACACGCGCGGGTGATGATCCACCAACCGTCTGGAGGAATGCAGGGACAATTCTCGGACATGGAAATTAGCTATAAGCTGATCAAACAAATGAAAAAGGAACTCTATGATATCCTGGCCCGTCATACCGATCAGCCCTATGATAAAATTGAGGAAGATTGCGATCGAGACAATTGGATGACTGCAGGAGACGCAAAAGAATACGGCCTCGTTGACGAAGTGCTGGAACGCACACCAAAAGGAGAGAATAAGGAAGGTTAATCAGAGCTGCCCGGCTGCTCTTTGTATTTGTTCTATCACTAAGGGTATCATCAGCCATGACGGTCGGTCATTGCGTTTATGCTAGTTTTGCAGGATATTTGTATACCTTTGGATGTCAGTTGTTGAATATGGAAGATAAGAATGTAAGATGCTCTTTTTGCGGTAGAGATAAGTCAGAAGCTCTGATTTTGATCGCCGGTATTGACGGACATATTTGTGAAGTCTGCGTTGAACAAGCGACCGATATCGTTAAAGAAGAGCTCTTTTCTAATAAGGAGAAAGAGAAAGGGAAATTTCTGTTGCCTGCCAATCTCACGCCTAAAAAGATCAAAGAATATCTCGATGAATATGTGATTGATCAGGATGATGCCAAAAAATATCTGGCGGTTGCCGTGTACAATCATTACAAACGGATTGGGATTGATTTTAAAGACGATGTGGAAATCGAAAAATCGAATATCCTCTTTGTCGGGCGTACCGGTACCGGAAAGACTCTCATGGCCAAGTCCATTGCAAAATTGCTGAATGTGCCTTTTGCAATTGTCGATGCTACCGTCTTTACGGAAGCTGGATATGTAGGGGAAGATGTGGAGAGCATATTAAGCCGGCTTCTGCAGGTGTGTGACTATAATGTGCAAGCGGCAGAAAAAGGTATCGTATATATCGATGAGGTGGATAAAATCGCCCGAAAGAGCGACAATCCATCCATAACCCGTGATGTGTCTGGTGAAGGGGTCCAGCAGGCTTTGCTCAAAATGCTGGAAGGTACCGATGTAAATGTGCCCCCCCAGGGAGGAAGAAAACATCCAGAGCAAAAATTAATTAAAGTCAATACCGAGAATATCCTGTTTATCTGTGGTGGAGCTTTTGATGGAGTGGAAAAACTGATTGCACGACGTTTAAACACCCAAGTGATTGGGTATAATTCTAAGGAAAAAGATAAAATCGACCGGGATAACCTGTTACAATATGTCAATCACCAGGATTTGCGCCATTATGGTCTGATTCCAGAACTACTGGGCCGGCTACCGGTATTGACCTATCTGAATCCCCTGGATGTCAAAGCACTGGAATCCATCTTGACGCAACCTAAGAATGCGATTATTAAACAGTACAAGAAACTTTTCCTGCTTGAGGGTATCGAGCTGAAAATCACCAAAGGTGCCCTTCAGTATATCGCCCAGAAAGCTATGGAATATAATCTTGGTGCCCGTGGGCTTCGCTCGATCTGTGAAGAGATCATGACCGATGCAATGTTTGAAATGCCTTCTAAAAAAGATATTAAAGTCTTCGAGGTGGATTTGCATTATGTCAAAGAAAAGCTGGAAAAATCAAAGCTCTCTCAATTAAAGGTAGCTTCATAGGCAAGTTAAAATTTGTTTAAAAATGCCGCTGTAGCTGGCAAAATACTGACTATCAATCGTTAAGCGGTGGTGAGTTGGTATCTTTTTCCTTTGAAACTATAGTTGAAATAGTGTAATTTTGCATCCCTATGAAAATATGGCGCCTTCAAGGTTGGTTTGGTTTTTTGGTAATCGCCTCATTAGTAGCTAGTTGCAGGACTGAATTTGAAAAGATTCGCACCAGTAATGATCCGGAATTGGTCTACAATACGGCTATGGAATACTACGATGAAGGTCAATACCTTCGGGCTCAGACCTTATTTGAATTGGTTTTGAATAGTTTTCGTGGTTCTGCAAGGGCCGAAGAGTTGGCCTTTAAGTACGCTTATACCCATTATTATCAGGGTAATTTTATCCTGGCATCCCACTACTTTGAAAACTTTTCAAACACCTATACTTCGAGTGATCGGCGGGAAGAAGTGGATTATTTGAATGCGTATTCGAATTATTTGTTGTCACCTTCCTTTCGGTTAGATCAAACATATACGGATAAGGCGATCGAACTTTTTCAAATATTTATCAATACCTATCCCAACAGTGACCGGGTTGCATCTGCCAATGAACTGATCACCGAACTAAGGGATAAACTTGAAACCAAAGAATACGAAGAAGGAAAGTTGTATTATGATCTTAAAGACTATAATGCGGCTGTCTATTCACTCGAAAACCTGCTAAAAGATTTTCCGGAAACACGCAACGCTGAGGAAGTCCGGTTTTTGATTCTCAAAGCAGCATTTCTGCATGCAGAAAATAGTTTCTATGAGAAACAACGTGAACGTTATGAGTTGGCGATTGAAAAATATGATGATTTCAAAAAGAAATTTCCTTCGAGCAAATATAATTCTGAGGCAACGGCCATGCTAAACCAGAGCCGCTCAAAAATTAAAACAATTACGCAATGACAGATATCAAATCTCAAGTGCAAGGTTATAATGCCTTTGCCAAAGCACGTGATATTAACAAGCTGGTCAACAAGACTGGAAATATTTACGAAACGCTTGCGGTCATCAGCAAGCGGGCGAATCAACTCAATGTTGAGATAAAGCATGAGCTTTCTGAGAAACTGGAAGAATTTGCCACATCTTCCGATACGATTGAAGAAGTGCATGAAAATAAAGAGCAAATTGAGATTTCGAAATTTTACGAGCGGCTACCCAATCCGGCACTAATTGCCACGGAAGAATATTTATCCGGTAATATTACCTACCGCTATAAGGATGAGTATAAAAAAGGCAATAATGCTGAGGACGAACGAATGGGTTCTACTGAATTGAACCTCGGATAAATATCTTTTTATGCTTGCTGGCAAGAAAATATTGCTCGGCATTACGGGAAGCATAGCTGCTTATAAGGCGGCATTTTTGGTAAGGCTGCTGATTAAAGAAGGTGCTGAAGTGAAGGTGATAATGACCGAAGCCGGTACCAAATTTGTTGCTCCTCTTACTTTATCGACCCTTTCAAAAAATCCGGTTTTTTCGTCGATCAGTACCGAAGAAGGTTGGAATAATCATGTAGAACTTGGCCTCTGGGCCGATCTCTTTATCATTGCACCAACTACCACGAATACCATCGCCAAAATGGCGGCTGGAATGGCGGATAACATGCTTACCGTCTGCTATCTGTCAGCACGATGTCCGGTTTTAATCGCCCCAGCGATGGATGTCGATATGTGGCATCACCCGGCTACTCAGCGAAACCTCACCCGGTTGAAACAGGATGGAGTAAAGATTATTCCTGTCGAATATGGTGAATTAGCCAGTGGACTGACGGGCATGGGACGAATGGCTGAACCCGAACAAATACTTCAATATCTAGCAGATCTGCTGACCCCTTCTGGTATTCTAGCCGGTATAAATGTGCTGGTCACCGCAGGACCAACTTATGAAGAAATTGATCCCGTAAGGTTTATTGGCAACCGGTCCAGTGGCAAAATGGGATTATCGTTGGCCTATGCATTATTAAGAAAGGGAGCAAAGGTCACCTTGATCCTCGGACCAAATCACCTCCAATTAGCATCTCATCCAAACTTAAAAATAGAACGGGTAACGTCTGCTGCCGAGATGGCCGACCGGGCTAAGAAAGCCTGGCCGGAATGCCGGGTAGCCATTTTGGCAGCTGCTGTTGCGGATTATACTCCAGCAAGTAGAGCTGATCAGAAGATAAAAAAGAATGACGCCAACCTTCATCTCGAGCTGGTACGAACAGAAGACATTGCTGCGAGCCTCGGATCCAACAAGGAGGCGGGACAGATAACCGTCGGTTTTGCATTGGAAACAGAAAACGAAATCGAACACGCCCAGAGAAAAATCAAAAAGAAAAATTTTGATTTTATTGTTCTGAATTCCCTTAATGACCCAGGTGCCGGGTTTCAACACGATACAAATCAGATCACTATCATTACCAATAATGGTGAGAAGTTCTTATTCGACTTGAAATCAAAGACTGAAGTAGCTGAAGATATCGTTGATGTATTGGAAAAACAGATGACTAAAAAGCAACAAACATGAGATTGGTAGTATTGGTATCCTCCTGGCTATTCCTAATTTCCGTTAGCCAAGCCCAGGAGTTTAATTTTGCCGTGGATGTGAAGGCTCCTACCTTGCAGACTGCCGATCCAAAAATCTTCGAAGAGCTAAAAAACAGGGTAACCGAGCTACTTAACAACCGCAGGTGGACCGACGAAACTTATCAGGACTACGAACGGATCAAAGGCAATCTTAATCTGACTATCACCAATGAATTGAATGCAACAACTTTCGCCGCAGAGTTAAGTATTCAGGCGATCAGACCGGTTTATGGTAGTACCTACGAAACACCGATCCTTAATCACATTGACAAAGAGTTTATTTTTCAATTTGAGTCGACTACACCGGTCATTTATAGCGAGAATATATTTAATGATAATTTGACCTCCGTACTTGCCTTTTACATGTATTATATTTTAGGGTTGGACCACGATAGTTTTTCCCTGTATGGTGGTGATGTGTACTATCAACGTGCTAATGAGATTATAAACTCTTTGCCAGCCGAGTATGCTCAAGATTCAAAATCAGGCTGGAGCAGTAAAGCCAATGGACGAAACCGGTACTATATGATCGAAAACATCCTAAGCCCGCGCACCAGGCCTTATCGCAAGGCCTTATACGAATATCACCTGAAGGGCTTAGATCTGATGGCGAAAAATTCAGAAGAGGGAAAACTGGCGATTCTTGATGCCTTAAAGTCAATGGAAACAGTCAATTCGGATTATCCAAATTCGATGATCATTCAGATGTTTGCCAATGCCAAAGCGCAGGAGGTCACAGAGATCTTTGCGGTCGCTGATCGCAATCAGAAGAACGATGTATATCGTATCATGACCACACTTGATCCGGCCAACAGGAATAAATACATTCCCATCCGCAGATAAAATATCATGGTTCAAATTGCGATTTTTGCTTCCGGATCCGGCACAAATGCCGAGAAAATAATTCAACATTTTGCTGATGTGGAAGATATCGGAGTGGCTTTGGTAGTCTGCAACAAGGCCAAAGCTGGTGTGCTCGATATTGCCGAGCGCTGGGGTATCCCTTCCATGCTGATCAATAGAGATTTTTTCTACGGCAGTGATCAAATGGTATTTGAACTAAAACAACAAGGGATCGATTTTTTGGTCCTGGCCGGATTTCTATGGATGATTCCTTCTTACCTCGTTCATGCTTATGACCATAAGATGTTAAATATCCATCCTGCGTTGTTGCCGAAGTTTGGCGGTAAAGGCATGTATGGTATGCATGTGCATGAAGCGGTAAAAAATGCCGGGGAGCCACAAACGGGGATCACCATTCATTATGTCAATGACCAATACGATGATGGTGCCGTTGTATTTCAGGCCAGTTGCCCCGTCGAAATACAGGACACGCCAGAGAGCATCCGCCAAAAGGTTCAGGTATTGGAACATAGACATTTTCCCGAGGTGGTGGAGACTGTCATCCGCGAAAAATTCAAATTGCCTGCCAGATATTTCTAGTGCAGCATTTCCGCAGTAACCGATATTAGTGTCGAGATAATTTTTTGTCAGATCGAATCCTG
>JAGQWV010000416.1 GCA_020437045.1 Saprospiraceae bacterium
CTAGCTTATTTTTCGCCAGATCGAATCCTGATGCTGACCGACAGCGTCAGTAGAAACGAAACCGCGTGTAGCCCGTGCTACACAAGGCTTTCGGTGATGAAGAGATTGTGAAAAAGAAGCCGATCCATAGTATCAGATATTTTGGAAATACTGCACTAGGGGAGTTTTCCCACAAATTGAATTACAGATGACCTACCTACATGAAAGTCACCTTCTGCGAGATCAACTTCTGTCTCTACCAGATGCATGACCTCCACATCCGCAAAGAGTTGTTTAATTTCTTCCTTTGAATAAAGAAGGTCTTTGTCTTTAGGACCTCCGGCCCGGGGATTCTTACTACTAAAAAGTAATTGATCCTTACTAAAACACTCTAAAATGATCGTAGCCCCAGGCTGGAGAGTCTGGAGCAACCGGGGAAAATATTCCATTCTCACTTGCAGGGGAAAGTGAGCAAATATTAAAGCCAATGCATTAAATGAATGCTTGTCATAGGCAGCCTGTTGCAGGGTCGAAATCCGGTAATCAATGGAAACACCATTTGCCGCAGCTAATTTGTCGGCTTTGTGTCTTCCAGCTTTACTAATATCAAATGCATCGACCTGCCAACCTAATGTAGCGGCATAGACGGCATTTCTACCTTCGCCCTCTGCCGGAAGTAAGATCCTTCCGGGTACGATTTTTTCAATTTGTTGCGCAAAAAAGGCATTGGGGTTTTCACCATAAACATAATCCTCCCTGGAATAACGCTCATCCCAAAATTCCCTCATAATTGCTGATACTCTTTTTGAAAATGATATTTAACTAAATACAATTATAATCGCATTTAGTTGAGTACATCCAGTCGCCATGGCGGATTTTTCCGGTTTGTCCCGGCACTAAAAAGGACAATTTGATTATTATCCGGATCTCTGAGCCGGGCTTCTCGCCAAAGCCAACTTTGGTCCTTGGGCAATTCTTCAAAAATAAAGCCCTCATCAACCAGTCGGCCAACCTCCCCATCTAGATCGTGACACTCAAAGTAAATGATGATCCCCGGGCCTTTGGCGAGCTGCTCAACTTTATGTACCGAAAAAGTGGCGTCTCCTTCCGGACATTCAAACCGGGCATACTTGGGAATTGATTTAACGATCAATTTTAGGCCCAGGGTACTATAAAACGAAATGGCCTTCTCTATGTCAAGAGAAGGTACCGTAACTTGGTTCAGATTCATATGAGGTTTTAGCAGTTTTTTTCCCTTTATTCCGTGGTCGTATCCAGAAATTCATGCATCAAGTAAAGGCAAGAATGCTGAATAATAAACCACTATAGTGTCTCTGACAGCCACTTAAAAAATTCATTTTGCCATACAATGGCATTTTGTGGATGCAAGACCCAATGATTTTCCTCTGGAAAATATACTAATTTACTCTTTAATCCCCTAAGTTGAGCCGCCTGAAAAGCTTCCAGCCCCTGACCAATTGGTACACGGTAGTCCTTGCCTCCCTGCACGATCATCATTGGAGTATCCCATTTGGCCACCATATTACTGGGATCAAACTCCCTGTATGATTTCATTGCCGCCTTATTCGTCGTATCCCAATAATTGCCTCCCAGATCCCAGTCCACAAAAAACAACTCTTCTGTGGTGCCATACATGCTTTTAAGGTCGAAAATACCATCATGAGAAATGAAGGTCTTGAATCGTCCCTCATGAATGCCCGCCAAATAAAAGACAGAATAGCCACCATAACTTGCTCCAACGCATCCCAATCGATCCCGGTCGACAAATGACTCCTCTGCCAGGGCATCAATCGCTGATAGATAGTCGTCCATTACTTGTCCTCCATGATCCTTACTGATCTGTTCGTTCCATTCCACGCCATGTCCGGGCATACCTCTCCGGTTTGGCGCGACCACGATATATCCGGCTGCCGCCATCAGTTGAAAATTCCATCGGAAAGAATAAAACTGGGATAAAGCGGACTGCGGACCTCCCTGACAATATAGCAACGTGGGGTATTTTCGATTAGGATCGAATCCCGGTGGGTAAATGACCCACACGAGCATTTTCTTGTTATCTGTGGTATTCACATATCGACGTTCGATTCTACTGAGACGTATCTGATCATAATTTTCATCATTGACCGAAGTCAACTTCTTCATTTCTCCATTATTTAAATCCACCCGGTAAATTTCAGCAGCATGATTCATATCCGTACGGGTCACCACCATCTGATCATTAGCTTGACCAACCATACCGGTTATATCGAAGTCACCCGAAGTGATTTGCTTGATATCCCGCGTTTCTGTATTCACCGAAAAAAGCTGGACCGTTCCATCGACAGGCGCATTAAAATAAATGATGCCATCCGTCGGCCCCCATTGAAAGCTATAAACAGTACCATCCCAGTCGCCGGTAAGGTTTAATACTGTTGATTCCTTCATGATCACGATGTCATTTTTATCTGACTCATAACCATCTCTCCGCATGCTCATCCATGCCAAAGTTCCTTCATGGCTAAAGGCCGGACTTACATCATACCCTGGCATGCCCTCTGAGATATTGATGGTCCTACCGGTTTCAACCTCATACATCATGATGTCGGTATTGGTACTTTGGGCATAGACTTTACCGCTATTTCGCTTGACGACATAAATCACATTTTTCCCATCCGGATCCCATATATAGTCTTCATCACCACCAAAAGGTTTCTGTGGGCAATCATAGGGCATTTGTGCCATCAAATCACGTTCTTGTCCGGTGTGTAAATCTTTTATAAATAGATGACTATAAGCCCCATCCTCCCACTCATCCCAATGCCGGTAGTTGAGATCACTGTATATCTGCACATTGGATTTATTTAGCCGGGGATAAAAATCAGCTCCAAAAACGGGTAGTAACTTGACATCCTTCACCAGTAGCTGGTACTGTCCATTCGCTGAAAGACTTCGATCATTGATCCACTCAGCAGGATCGGTAATCTCCGAGGCTCGGCCACCTGATAGCGGAATCGAATAATATTTCCGGTTACTATTGTTTTCCTCCACGGAAGGTGTGCTTACCTGGTAAATTACAGAATGAGCATCTTTAGATAATCCGAGAGCACTTACCCTCCCGAGTTGCCAAAGTCGGTTCGAGGTCATCACAGACTGCGCCTCAAGAAAATTAGCCACCAACAGCGTATTCAATAACAGAAATATTCTAATCATTCTTGTGATATTTATCATAATCGGTAACACTTTAGAACAAAATTCGGTGAAAATTAATATTTATTTGAGATGCCCGGAAGCTCCCTACCATTTATTCGATCATGGATGGAACTTATATCCTTAAAAAATAATTTTTTGCATCGAAGTTACCGATAGCAAACTGAATCTTTAAAAAACAGTCCAGTTCGGCTCCATTCGGAAAATGGTTTGATTAATAGTATTCTGCACATCAATCTCATAATCTTTAAGGTCTTCCGGCCACTGGACTTCGCTCAATTTCAATTCCTGATTAAATAATGTAGCATAGATTGTTGCCGCCGATACCCACGAGCCCAATTTATTTGGATGAATATCATCTGGTGCATGGAGTTCTATAGATTGATCTTTGGAAAAAAGCACTTTCCAAATAACTCCAGCCGGTGCAATTTTACTTTCTACGACGCTTTGAGCAGTAAGATAGTTTTGACGTATTCTATCCAACATGCTGTTAAAACTGCAAATTCCCGGATCTGACTCACAGGGAATTATTCCGTTTCGGTAGGCTTGCGGTAAATACCAAATAACCTGCGTCTCTCCATTATTTTCCTTGATTAGTTTTCCAAGTTTCAGCGCTGGCTGAATCATCAAGACCTCAGCTTCACTTTTGTCCGTAGCCGCAATAACGGCATTTTCCTGTAGGACAACGACATCCCAGTTTTCACCTTCAATATCTTTTTGTGTTTCCTGCAGCAAGAGATGATCCTGCAGTGAATATCCACCCGGAGCAACAGTTCTTATAAAAATGCTGTCCGGGTAATCCAGATTAGTAGCAATTTGTTTGACGATGCCGGGCAAATCGTTGTAAAAAGTATGGCTATTACCTAAGAAAAGTATTTTTAGAATTCCATCATTCAGTGAATTATCCGGCCCCGCAAATTCATTTCTATCGTCTTGATTGCATGCAAGTAAAACACAAAATAAGGAAATAAATAATTGATACTTACGGAAGTCAGCCACCCAAATTAATTTCACTTAATTAAACCA
>JAGQWV010000417.1 GCA_020437045.1 Saprospiraceae bacterium
CGCGTATGGCCTTTGTCACATAAGGCTTTCGATGATGATGAGATGGCGAAAAAGAAGCCGACAATAGTATTAGTTATTGTGGAAATGCTGCACTAGTGACCAAGCCTGGGAACGATAATGTCATAGCTGGTGCCGTGGCTACTGGTGATATCTAAATAGCCATTCATATAATTTACCCTGGACTCAATACTCTTTATGCCAATGCCATCTCCAGATCTAGCTGCTTCCAGATCAAAACCAACACCATCATCTGCCAAATTAATGTTTAAGGCATTTGATGTTTCCACAATCCGTATATATATATTTTCGGCATTCGAATATTTCACAGAATTATTGCAAAATTCCTGAACAATTCGATAAATATTTATCACTAGGGTTTCCTGAATTTTCAACTCAGGAATGACCACATGCGTTTTAATTTGATGGTCAAATTCAACCTGATAGGCAAGATCACGAATCGCCTCACTTAGTCCCAGATTTATCAGGGCATCAGGCATCATATCATGTGAAATTCTCCTTACTTCTTCACATGCGGTATTGATGAGTTTTTCCGTATCACTGATCAGATCAATCTCGGTCAATTTTTGTAGTTCCTGCTGCACATTTTGAACCTGACGTCTTACGGATGATAAAAGTACTCCCAATCCATCATGTAAATCTTTTGCTATCCTCGTTCGTTCATTTTCCTGCCCTTCAATCATGGATGCCATGGCCAATATTTTCTTCTCTTTTTCCAATGTTTCAATTTTTTGATTTTGAATCTCCCTCCCTTGCTCCGCCAATAATTTATTTTTTCCGATTTTTTGTTTCTGAAAAAAATAAACAATAATGAGACCTAAGGCCAGAAAAATGGCCAGTGATATGAGACGATTTCGTTCCTGCGTTTTTTGCGTTAGCGCAATCTCCTTCGCTAAAATTTCTTTTTCCTTCTCTGCAGTTTGATATTGTATTTCCAGCTCATTAATGGTACGGCTTGTTTCTTCTCCTCTGATCGAGTCTTGAATGGTACGATAATCATCAAGCAGTTTATATGCTTCCCGGGCATTTCCACTTTCGTACAGTGCCTTGGCATATGCTTCCCGGCAGGATTGAGCAAGGTGTTGAAACCCGTCTTTAATCAACTGATTGTACGTATCTTTCAATATGGTCACGGATTCCTGATAATTCCCAATACCATTCATGGCCCTGCCAAGATTGATCCGGGCGGTGAGATAACCACGTCTATTTCCGGACTTCTGCATAGAGGAGGCTGCTTGTCTCAATAGGGGTACAGCCTTTTCATGGTCACCCATTTGCTGATATAAGCGCCCTTTGCTTAGAATAATTGCATCCGTAAAAACCGGAATTGCCAGCAGCTGTGCCAGTGAGTCAGCAATGTCATATAAATCCGAAGCCTGTTTAAAACTATCCAAATCTACATAGCGGTTAGCCAGATTGTAATGGGCAATAAACTTGCTGCGATCACTTCCGTTTTGCAAAGTAAAATCAAGATCCTGTCTTGCATAATCCAAGGCTTTTAATGGCTGACCCATCTCATCAAAAACGCGACTAATTTCCGCCAAAGCCGCAGGTATATTACTTTCCAGATCGCCACTTCTAGCAGCTTCCAAAGCAGAAAAATGGTTCTTCAACGCCTTCTGATACTGACCCTCATAAAATTCCACCAGACCTAGAGTTTGATGGTACCGAAAGACCTGATAGTAATCACTCTGGTCTAATAGTGCTGCCATCTCCCCACACACCATTCGTGCCGTATCAAGTGTTCCCTTCTGGATCAGGCTATTTGCTACCCTTCGCAAGCTTTGAAAAAGCAAGGAGTCATTGGCAGCTATCCTGCTGAGTGTCACAACTCTCCGACTATAGATCAGTGAAGAATCAATATCGCTCCTCAGTAGTTGTTGCCACTTTTTAGTACCCGCTTCGATCCAATGATTTATCGTGCTATCTGCCAAGCCATCATCGTTAGAATCATTAAAAAATTCCTGACTGGATTGAGAAAATATAGGGCCTAAAGAAAATAGCCATAATGCAAAAAGTAAAAGACCACCCTGGTGTTTTCGGAGTTTCATCGGAAAGATTAAAGCATTGGATAAATTCTGCTTATGGGAAAATACTCATTTATTAATCTATATCCTATTTTTTGGATAGTGGTCCATTTAATTTTCCGCAAATGATATCCGGAATTAAGTATAACAAAAAATAATACGTCTCACTGCTGACTTAAGATAAGTTCAACTTTATGTTGAAGTTCCATTATAAGTACTTGTTGCTCCTTTACTGCTTGTAAAAGAATAGCCGATAGCCTTTCATAATTAACTCCCATATATCCCTCATGTCTAAATACCAATTGTGGAAATTCCTTTTCGATTTCCTGAGCAATCACCCCGATTTCCTCTGTCTGATTCGGATTATTTCGTAAATAATAAGAGTATCCATGTATACCATCAAGCTTATTCAAAACATTTTTTAATGGTTTAATATCGTCTTTCAACCGGCGATCTGAGAACGAAATATACTGATACAAGGTTCCATCATTCTCAATATATAAAGGGAAGGCAGAATTAAGCGGAGCCAAATTAGGAACGTGACGAAATTTTGCATTTCCATTGACATCCAGTACCTGAGTCGGATTGGATATACCTATGCCCACGCTGACACTATCCATTCCAGTACCTCCAACAACAGCACAATTACTACAGCCAACTTTAGCATTGTACCCAATCGCAATAGCCCGGTCAATCGAATCTCCACTAACCAAACTGGACGAGGCTCCGATGAATGTATTTCTATTGCCAAATTGATTACCCGCTCCAGAGGAACGCCCAACACATGTATTTTGTCCACCTGTACTATTGTTGGAACCAGCAAATGC
>JAGQWV010000418.1 GCA_020437045.1 Saprospiraceae bacterium
ATCTGTATTTAGATGAGCATATTGATTTTGAGCTTCATTTGAAGCATTTGCTCCTGGTTTCCCCAGTACCCAAAAGGTTTTCCAGGTTTGGTCCAATTTTGCCAGCAACTCATTTTGGAGGGTTGTCCTTAGTGGTTCCGGACCGGAAATGATCACCCCCAAATCAAATTTCCTTTCTCCTTCCTGAGGCTTAAATCTGCTAATCGGACCAATAAAGACTTTTTCGATGGCTATCTTTCCGGTTGATAAAAGACCGGTCAAATTGTCTTGGGTTGGATAATCAGGTATCCAGCATTGATCGAAGCGATTGACCATAACCCTTATCTGATGGCTTAAAAGTTTGTTGATTGGAAAGGGTAATGCAAAGGACAATTGGTGAGTGATGAAAATATTTTTCGTCGTAGGGTGATAAACTCCGTAACGATTGTCAGAAATGACAACGTCAACCTGATTGCTGGAAACGATTTCTGCGATGCGTTTGTGTTCAATCGAAATGGCCTGCCTAAGTTTTGGCAATTGCTGTATCCAATGGTAATAAAATGAGTGCGGAGAATAAGTAATCTGATAAGAAGGGAGTTCGAAATAAGGTAATAAAGGAAATTCTCTCTGCAAAACCAAGCCAGCGATGCCATCCGATGCAATTATAATCTCATATCCCCGAGACTGCAGTTCCTTTATGATAGGGATGCTTCTCGTAGTATGTCCAAGACCCCAATTGAGTGTGGCGAAGAGCACTTTTTTGGCATACACAACTACGTCAGTTTAGCCGAATCTCGTCATTGCGCCCATCATAAAATTTATACTCATTAATATGAAAGTCAGACTGCTCAAAAATCCGCACCCATCTTTGGTGTTCTAAATACCAGTTCATTCTTCTACTGGGAAAACCTTGCTTCAAATAAGCATAAATATATGGATGAACGTAGAGTGATAGCTTGGTCTTTGGTCTATTCTGAATCACATATTCCAAATCTCGTTCGATGTCTTCGATGATCAAAACAGATGCATTAATCTTACCTGAACCCTGGCAGGTCGGACATACTTCTGTTGTATCAATCTTAACTTCTGGTCGTGCCCTCTGTCTGGTGATCTGCATGAGGCCGAATCTACTCAAGGGCAAAACGGTGTGTTGCGCACGATCTTGCTCCATAAATTCTCTCATTTTCTTCACCAGCATTTTCTTGTGATCGCTAGATCTCATATCAATAAAATCGACAATAATCAACCCTCCGATATCACGAAGTCTCAATTGTCTGGCAATCTCCAGTGCTGATTCAATATTGACGTTTAGAATGGCATCTTCCTGATTCTTTTTGGCCATTTTAGGACCACTGTTTACATCAATGACATGCATAGCTTCTGTGTGCTCAATCACGATATATGCACCACTGGGAAGGGTATACGTTTTTCCGAAAGAAGATTTGATCTGACGGGTTATTCCATAGGCATCAAACAGGGGTTTTCCTGATTTATGCAAATGCACAATTTTCTCCTTCTCAGGTACATTTGCGTTTAGATAACTCCGGATAGATTCATACATCTCCCGGTCATTGGTCACTATTTTACTAAAATCATCCGTAAGCACGTCCCGCAGCATACTGGAGGTTTTGTCCAGTTCGCTCAGCAATTTGAGCGGTGCTTTTGCATTTCGAAGTTGCTCATGGATTCGCTTCCACTTCTGCTCCAAATCCCGAATTTCTTCATGCAAATGAGCAACTTTTTTTCCCTCAGCTGCAGTCCTGACAATAATGCCAAAATTTTTAGGCTTGATACTTTCAATTAAAACCTGAAGGCGTTTTCGCTCTTCAGCGGAGTTAATCTTTTTTGAAACGGATACAGTATTGGAAAATGGAGTAAGGACGAGAAAGCGACCTGGCAAGGTAATCTCGCAGCTCAATCGTGGTCCTTTTGTAGAGATTGGTTCTTTCAAAATCTGGACCAGCATCGGATGTCTTTTATTTAACACCTGATCAATCTTACCAGTCTTAATGATCTCGTCATTGAGATTAAATGATTCCAAGCCATACGATTTGGTTTCACCACTGATGGCCATATTAGTGAATCTCAATAATGAGGGTAGCTTAGGGCCTAGATCCGTATAGTGGAGAAAGGCATCCTTTGGATGTCCGATATCTACAAATGCCGCATTTAATCCCGGCATTAATTTCTTGATCCGCCCTAAAAAGATATCTCCGACTGTAAACTTCGAATTGGTCTTTTGGCGGTGTAATTCCACTAATCTATTGCCTTCAGACAAGGCAATTTCTACCTGTGTCGGCGTGGAATTAATGATTAACTCTTTTTCCACAAATCATCCTTATTTAGATGCTGTGAACCAGTGATCAAGAGTAATTTGTCTGAAGCACTCTTTATGATGTGAAGGGATATGAAGTGGGATCGGTGGTTGGAATACTGCTTATAGAGATCTACAAACCCAAGGATGACGGTAGTACAATACACTTCCGTCATCTTTGGTTTAATATTTATAAGGTTTCGGGACAATCCGGGCAGCAGTCACCACATGACCACTGGATAACAGCTACATTATCTATCGATTCTTCTTCTTATGTCGGTTTTTTCTTAGTCGCTTCTTTCTTTTGTGCGTAGCGATCTTATGACGTTTTCTTTTTTTACCGCAAGGCATATTAAGTTTATCTTTTTGATGTTAAAAATTCACATTTATCTTTCATAGCCTGAGCACGTACATCATCTAATTGCTGATATACATCTGCCAACAAGCATATTGTCGATGCATTATCTTCCTGCAAGGAGGCGGATTTCTCCAATCTTGCCTTCGCTCTATCCCATTGTCCTGTTTTCACTGCCAGTCTTGCCAAGGCATTTAAAACAAGAACGTCATCGGGATACTTTTCGTTCAGGGCTAATAACATTTGTACTCCCTTCATCGGATTGTCCTGAGGTGGTTTCTCCGCATACAGAAGGGCCAAATTTACCCGGTACTGAGTGTTTCCTGGATCAATACTGATTGCATTTTCAAATGATTGGATGGCCTGATTAAGACACCAATCACTGACCGTGCGATCTTGCTGACCTACTCCCGCCAAATATGTCGTGGCCGCAATACTCCATGCCTCTGCTGAGTTTGTCTTTTCAGCCACTGCTTCTGCATAGTGTCCGGCAATATGCGGAGCATTGAGCCTATACCATTTGCCACTGAGTTCTTTTAACCCAGCTATTTCTTCTTCGCCCTGCAACGTCTGAACACGATGTTCCAACGCGTTTATTTCATTCAAATCCGCACTATTCAACGCTTGTTTGGCGGATTCTATCAAGGGTATAATGTCCAGAGAAATTCCAGATTTCTCTATTTGAGCCAAATCCCCTTTTTCTTTTGATGACTTCGTATCAAAACCAAAATAGAGAACAAGGACACTAAGGACTGCAATCATAATGACAGTCCACTGAAGTCTAGTCATCTGCGCCGGACATGTCTTCAGGTAATTCGCTTACATTGTCCTTAACCTGATCAACAAATATTTTGGCTGGTTTAAAGGACGGTATGTAGTGTTCAGGAATCTCGATAGCCACATTTCTTTTAATATGTCTGCCAATTTTCTTAGCTCTTTTCTTGATCACAAACGAACCAAAACCTCGGATATAGACATTTTCTCCTTTTGCCAGACCATTTTTTACTTCCGTAAAAAAATACTCCATTGTTACTAGTACGTCTACCTTCGGAACTCCCGTTTTCTCAGATATAGCGTTTACTAGGTCTGCTTTTCTCATTATGATTTGGTTTATAGCTAGTTATGTCAGAATTTGCCCCGTTTTTTGCGAGCGAGGCAAATGTCGCAATTTATTTGATAAAAAAAAATAAAGCCCCCCTTTTTTTGGCCTTTTACACGGGCATCATGCATTTTCAGTAGCTTGATAATCAGAATTTTGTGTTGAGGCTGTATGGTTCCATCACCCGCTGTGAGGTCTTCAAGGACTATGCCAAGA
>JAGQWV010000419.1 GCA_020437045.1 Saprospiraceae bacterium
ATAATCGTCGAAAATTTATCCAACAATCATCTTTATTAACCGGTGGGCTTTTGCTAAATCCCGTATTAAAAACAAATGCTCGCAAATTTGGCTCGGCCGACGAATTAAAAATCGGATTGGTGGGTTGTGGCGATCGGGGTTCGGGAGCCGTCGTACAAGCTTTGACTGCACATAAAGGAAACAAGCTGGTGGCAATGGCTGATGTGTTTTCGGATCAAATAGAGCGATCCCTAGATAATCTGACGAAGATTGACAGCATTAGAGACCAGATCATGGTCTCCAATAGTCAAAAACACGTTGGCTTTGACGCTTACCAAAAGGTAGTACAGGAGTGTGATGTCGTTTTGTTAGCTACTCCTCCGGCATTCCGGCCGGAACATTTTGAGTACACCGTTACTGAGAAAAAGCATGCGTTTATTGAAAAGCCATTATCCTGCGATGGCCCAGGCACCAAACGGATCTTTGCCGCCGGAAAATTGGCTGAGCAATATAATCTTAAGGTAGTGGTGGGATTGCAGAATCGTTATGATCCTGCTCACAACCAAATGGTTGAAAAATTAAAAAAGGGCATCATTGGAGATATACTTTCCAGCACCTGCTACTATATGAAAGGTAGCTATGAATTATTTCCGCGGGCAAAAACTACCTCGGAATTGGCCTTTCAAATTCGCAATTATCACTTTTTCTACTGGCTTTGGGCAGGTGCCCCGGCTGGTTTGCAAATCCATAATGCCGACATCGTGCACTGGGTAAAGGATAGCTATCCGGTGAGTGTGCAAGGTAACGGAGGTCGTGCTTCCCTCCATGGCCCTGACAGTGGCGATGTTTTTGATAATTTCTCCCTGGAATATACATATCCCGACGGTACCCGGATGCATAGTCAAATCCGGACCATTAGTCGGACGTTGGCGAAAAACGGAGTCTGGTTTATCGGTACAAAAGGAACTGCCAACCTTTTTGAAGGGATTAAAAATCATTCCGGAAAAATCCTATGGAAATTTGACGAAAAAGATCCGGCCAATTCGCTGCAGGTCGAACACGACCGCCTTTTTGAAGCCATTCGAAATAATAAGCCCATCAATAATGTGGACTATGGTGCCAATAGCACCCTGACTGCAATTATGGGGAGAATGGCTGCCCACACGGGACAGGTAATTACCAGGGAAGATGCTCTCAACTCCGAACCTTTGTTGGAAAAAGACATCCGGGATTGGAGTGAAGCACCGGTAGTGCCGGATGAAAATTATATGTACAAGTTTCCCCGACCAGGAGAGGTGAATAGGGATTTAATGAAGGGATAAAGGCATTCAATCTCTTTCTCCTGCTAATTTTTTTCTCTCGCAGAGTACGCAAGAGTGCGCTGAGCTGGATATTATGTAATTAAGAGGTTGTTTTGTAAAACTTTAATAGACATCCTCTTAGGTAAGCTAGGAGCACTTAAGAGCTGAGTAACGGCCTTCTTTACCGACCTTGAATGATGACCTTACAGACTGTAGCTCAGCGGTGTGCAGAGAAGCAATCAGCGAAGTGAGGCTCCAGAAAAAGTAAAAGAAAGATCGCTACCATTCCGGTATCACCAACCTCCCCGCATCAACGCTGTTTTTACCTATTTCAATGATCTGTTCTTTCGTCACACTTTCATCACCCCAAAGTGCTAATTCATATTCCACCTCAACACTGTATCCATTTTCCAGAACATTGGATTCCTCGATAATGTCATCGAAGGTGACATTGGAATGCAGATCAATATAATTACTGCAAATCACATATTCGGTTGGAATATCACTGTTGAATTTACGGGTAAGCATCAGCATATTACCCCGGTCCGAACTGAAAAGACTTTGAAAAGTGGGACCAAAGTTTTCTTTATCCTGACTTCCATCAGACATCTGACTAACGGTTTTATAACATCGCCATTGATGATTTTTATCCATAAACAGGGCTTCCTCATACCACCAGTCTTTTGGCTCCACTCCCCGGAAGGGAAAGATGTCAAAGAATTGCACACTCTTATAAGGCCAGTGATTTAATATTGTGAAGGTGGCTTTAACGTCCATTTTCATCATTGGGGCATCTGCCGGAATCCGTATTTCGAAGACAGACTGCGCTCCATCATTAGCATTGTTACTGGTATATTTAAAAACGACTTCGTCCGGTCCGTTTTTAATAATTTCAAAATCACGAAGTTGGTCCAGCATTTGTTCCGGAGTATAACCCATATAGGCAAACCATTGCATCAGATTTTCGGTAAGAACCCAGTTCTCCTGACCATAAGCTCGCATGTGCCGGGCATGACCATCGATCACGGAAAATTCCAGCCCAG
>JAGQWV010000420.1 GCA_020437045.1 Saprospiraceae bacterium
TACCCACTAAAAATGAATAAGAACCTAATTTTAATAAAATACCCTGGTGTAATGAGCCCACACCAGGGTATTTTTACTATATGCATGCAATCTATTGTTGAGGTATAGTGATATTACAAGTGACACAAGTCCCTGCTTCACATTGGTAGCCAATTACCACGCCATATTTTTTTATCTCTTTCAAAGTGCAACCTGACGAACCTGACGAACAATTACAAGTGGGTTTTTCCGCGGATCGGGAATTAATACTTTTATTGCCGGGCACTTTCAATACCATATTATACCCCAGAATATTTACTTTTTCAATAGAATTAAATGCTGAAATTACTTTGGGATCAGGATCATCAATACCGTAGTTGTTTTTAAGAAATTCAAAATATTGTTTTTCTACAAATGGAAGGAGCATGAAATTTTCAGGCTGGTCAGTTAGGCCATTACGGGCATACCCCTTTTCTATTTGTTTTAAGTTCGAATTAATGAAAAATGTAATGGGCTCTAATTGTAATAAATCATTTTCTATACCAAGTTTTTCCTCACTTCCACCATCTACCCATTTTCCTGTGCAGTCTTCGGTGCCAGAGCTGCAACCCACTTGTCCGGCAAGGTTGACTACATCGCAGCCATCTCCGGTACAACTGCAGCTGTAGGTTCTTGATCCCATCATTTTATAGAGATTATCCTGCCAATTTATCTCAATAAATTGATAACCTTCAGGAAATACAAAATTGACACGACGGCTAGATTGATAGCTTGCTTTTGTTCCAGAGGGAAAAGTTATGTTACCCATTTTAAACCCGGACACATCGTTGGGAATTTTCTCCAATCCCGGATTATCCCCTGCTTTTGGTTCTTGGATTATTTCACTATCTACCCTACTACAATAAATAAGGAAAAGACTGAGGCTTCCCAATAAAAACATTAAAATGAAAATTCGGTTATTTTTCATGATCAGATGATTTTGTAAAATAATGGTTTAAAGATATATATATATTATAGTAAGCAACTTTCTTATTAATAGCAATATGCAAATCGTCCCAAAATGTTTTGGTGAGTTGTTTGGCAAGATCTGGTAATTAATGGTTCGGAGGTTTTGGACCATGAGGTCGTGGTCTGTAGCAAAGAAAAGAAGTTGGGGTTGAATTGAGGTCAAGAGTACTCGGAAAAGATAGTTGCACCAAAAAGGAATGGCTGAATAGAGAGCCATGGAAAACCTAAAGCGAAGACCATATAAAGGTCTTGATAAAAGGACTTTTAACGGGCCTTAAAAAATAAACCGGTTAAAAGGCAAGAGGGAAATCCCGAAATTCGGGACAGGCCTTAAAATTCTAAACTATATGCTCCACAAGGATCGATTAATTAACGACGGAAAGACTACTGAAGTATTTCTTTATGCATTCGCTTTATTGACACCTTCTATCAAACCACGGATATAACCTATCGCAAATAGCGTTCCTATGGTGCTGTATCCAGGGTGCTGATTACTGTCGCCGGCCATGGTGGGTACATGATCTGGTCTCAATGGCCCTTTATAGCCAATCTTATAATAAGCTTCCATGGCCTTATACATATCGGTTTTTCCATCGTCATGAAAGGTTTCTTCAAACCTGGTCTTGGATCCACGCACATCTCTGAAGTGTACAAAATGAATGGCACCGCGTTTTCCAAAATACTCGATAGCTGCCGGAATGTCTACGCCATTGTTTTCATCACCCATAGAGGCAAAACTACCCTGGCAAAAGGTAATGCCGTTGCTGGGACTGGGATATAAATCCAACATTTTTTTGAAAGCCTCTACGGAGGTCATGATCCGGGGTATTCCGCGAATACTGTCGACCGGTGGGTCGTCTGGATGTAGTGCAAGCTTTACCCCTGCTTTCTCTGCTTCGGGAATTACGGCTTTCAGAAAATATTCCATGTTATCCCACATTTTTTCGTGGGTCAACTCGCCGTATTCCGTGATGACCGGTTCATGCTCAATATCTTTCCAGTCAAAGGCGCTGACTAAGGCATCACCCCGGCTCTTCTTTTCCATATTGGTTCGGGTCCAGTTAATCACCGGCATCCAATTATGACAGACTGTGTCAATGCCGAGGGATCCAATATTCTTTAAAAAAGTGATGAAGTTTTCGATTTCTTCGTCTCTACCTTCTAACCCCAGTTTAGTCTTGGTATACAGCGAAGGTGGACCCTCAATGACCCTAAGTTGTAAGCCCTCCTTTTCCCATGCTTCTTTGACGGCCTTAATTACTTTCAGCTCGTAATTCTTTTCTTCAGGCATTCCCGCCATACCGGGACTTATACCACCTACGGCTCCTAGTACCCCCATTTGTCTGGCTAGAGCTACCTTGTGCGGTTCGATTCCCCAAAAATAGGCTAGACAGAGCTGCATACCTCCATCCCTCACATATGATGAAATATTTGGTGTAGAAGTGGTACGAATACTTGGCAGTTGACCCATCGATAATCCGGCAGCCGTGGCCATGCCCTGTTTGATAAAATCCCGTCTTTTACCTTTCATGAGTTGTAATAATTAGTTCACTTCCTTAAGATCTGAATATTCGGAGATAAACACAATTACTTACTCCAGAAAAGAAAGCATTTGCGACAAAGGTGGTCGAAGGCTGATCTCGACCCGGTTATTCAAAGCGCGCCCGGCTGGAGTTTGATTTGATACGCGAGGAAAGTAGCTCCCCCGGCCACAAATGGTCATTTGATTACCGTTGATATCACCGGCTTCCAATAAATAAGATCCTACGACCACTGCCCGTTCCGTGCTGGCCTCTATCGCCGAAGCAGCACTATTGAAACTGTTATTGGTATGTCCCTCCACAAAAATCTCCAGACTTGCATTTTCAGCCAGGATATCTGATAATTTATCTAAGGCTGCCAGGCCTTTGGAGCTTAAACCTTTGGCACTACTAAACATGAAATCCTGATATAAAATAATATCAAGCCGGCTGTTTTCAAAGAGCCATTCTATCTCCTCCTGGCCATATCCGGTCATGGCTTGTCCTAGTGCTGCCGATATTTGGTTAAGTTTTCCTTCCTGCTGCAAGAGCCAATTGATCATTTGATTTAATTTGGCTTCCTTAAGCTTCAGATTCTCATTTTTTCGAGCTAGTTCTTCATTTAAATTGGCTTCAACCGATTTTGACTCAGAGCTCAAGTTGGAAATTCGATCCTTTAGTGATGCAACTTCCTTTTCTAATTCCATTTTATCATTGAGTAATTCACTCAATAGAATATTTTGCCGGGTGAGTTGCTCGGCTACATTGGCGTTTTGATCACTGAGTTTTTGCTTGTCATTGCTCAGGGCGCTCTTTTCTTCTGCCCAGTTTTTTTCGGCGGTTGCTTTATCTTCTTGCAGTGCTTTGAACTTGCCCGCTCCTACACATCCAGAGATTAGAAGTAAGCTCACTAAGAGTGGTGTAATTTTGATCATTAATTGAATATCATTCACGCATTATATCAATTGATACATGGTAGAACCAATCAGGCCCTTATCTGCATAGATACTGATAATGTAAAACCCTTTCTGAATCTTGTCTGATAGTTCGTGACTGAATTCCACTCTTTGTGATGCGCCTACATTTACTTTTTTGCTTTCCAGGGCTTCAATGACCAGTGCCTGATTTTCACTGCCAACTCTAACTTTCTCACCTCCTTCAGAGATAGGTACCCCATTGGCGTCGGTAATCGTCAGATAAAGATTTTGTTCTCCGCGGTATTCTTCGGGTACATCAACCAGGTCGAAACCTACACTGAATTTTCGCACTCTTCCTGCTTTGATCGTGTTTTTATCGTTGCGTTTTGCCACATTAACTTGCATGGCCGAAGCTTTGTAGGCTACACTGGCTAATTGCGATGATCGTTGCTCTAGTAGAGAATTGGCACGCTCAAGATCTCCCACCTGTCCTTTCAGTTCCGTATTTTGTTGTTCGGAAGCAGTAAGTTTTTCGCTTAGCTCCGCGTTGCTCATCTTCAGGGCTTCATTTTCTTCCGTGAGACGATCAATGGTGGCAATCATCTCTTCCTTGTTTGTTTCCAACATTGTGATTTCTTCCTTCAGCGCCTTGGCGTCGTTGGCAGATTTACGTTGAGCCCACCTCAATTGTTCATCCTTTTTGGCGATTGCTTCACGGGCACTTTCCAGGGATCCGGTAAGTGAGTCATTTTCCATTGCAATGGCTGAATATTGGAGATTCAGACTGTTGAGCTCTGTTTCCAGGTTGGTCCGGACAGCCACCAGACTATCAATTTCAGTCTGTCGGATAGCTGCCTCTTTCACCTCCTGGTTATGTTTCATACCAAAATAGATGGCAAAACCGGCAGCGATCGCCAATAAGATTCCCAGAATGATGGGCAGTGAATTTGACCTTTTCTCTTCCATGATTTAAATACTTTTTATGTGAGGACTCTTAACACTAAACGCAGGGCAATCAAATTTTAGGGTATTCTATACAAAGATAATGTTAAAATATCATGTATAGTGCATTAATAATCAAGCTATAGCTCTTAGAATTGCGTGTTGTCAAAAAACTGCGGGATATATTCATAGATGAGATCCGCTTCAAAGCCACGCTGAAAAGCAAATTTGAATAGGCGAATTTTTTGTTCAGCTTCCGGATAGGTCAGCAGAGACAATTGCTTTTTTTCCAGTAAATTCTGCAGCGATGCTCTATATTCTCCCTCTTCTATTTCGTCGAGGGCTTTGTTGAGGAGGTATGATCCGATCTGTCGTTGTTTTAATTCCTGACTGATTTTTTGCTTGCCCCAGCCCTTGGTTCTGAACTTTCCCCGGGCAAAGGAACGGGCAAATCGCTCTTCATCCAAAAATCCTTCTTCAATCAACTGCCCTACAATTTTTTCCAGTGTGTCACCTCTCATACCGAGAGCAATGAGTTTGTGGCGCACCTCCTGATGACATCGTTCTTGGTAGGCGCAATATTTTCGCATTTTTTGCAGAGCTTCGTCGGGATTAGTCGATCTGCTTTTTGTCATTGGAAGTCAGCTAGTACCTTTGGTAAGACATCAATGATCTCTTCTTTTGGCGAAATCACATGACCATGGATACCAAGGAGTTTGGCGGCTTCTATATTAGCCGGATGATCATCGAAAAACAATGATTCCTGCGGGCTAATTCCAGCAATCTGCAACATTTTGAGGTAAATTTCATCATCAGGTTTTCGGGCCTTTAAGTCATGGGAGTAAAAGGCCTGGTGAACAATGTCTGATAGTTGGTTGATGTTGTAATGATCCCTAAGGTACTGATCTACCCAGCGGATGTGGGTTTCATTCGTATTGCTTAGAATATAAACCTGATAGTCTTTTTTGAGTGCTTGTAACATTTCCAGGCGCTGGAGCGGTATGTTGGCCAGCATGGCAGTCCAGGCCTCAATCAGGTCATAAGCTTGTGCCTTGCCATCGGATTTTTTAATCAGATGATTGAGAAATATAGCTTCTGGTATTCTGCCACATTCAAAGTCCATAAAGACCTCAAGATCTTCTTTTGCAGGATTTACAAAACTAATTTCGGTCAGTTCCTGCAATAGCGTCTCGGATGCATTAAAATCAAGATCAATGATTACATTGCCCAAATCAAAGATGAGATTTCTGATCGCCGATTGAGCCATTTTCACATTATTGTGCTTAAAAAAAAAGCCGGATTAAACCGGCATGATGGTGGTCCCACTAGGGCTCGAACCTAGGACCCTCTGATTATGAGTCAGATGCTCTAACCAGCTGAGCTATGGGACCTTTATTTCGGTTGGCAAAGGTATAATTCTTCATGTAAAATTACATCATAGATTTTTACTTTCACAAAAACTTCGTTTATGTCCAATTCTTTAGATCATCTATTCATCGCCGAAATCAAACGACGGTTGGTAGTCGAAAATCAAGAACGCATACTCAAATGTCTGGATATCCTTTCGGAAGAGGATATCTGGCATCGACCCAATGAGCATAGTAACAGTGTTGGCAATCTCGTATTGCATCTATGTGGTAATGTGACTCAATGGCTTTTTTCTACGATGGGTGGTGAAAAAGATAACCGACAGCGACAAGCCGAGTTTGACGAACGGCGGCCGATTGCCCGGCAAGTACTCAAAGAGAAAATTATACACCTGATGAAAAGAGCGGATACTATACTCAATAACCTTACTCCTACTCAGTTAAGTCAGGTTTATGATGTGCAAGGGTTTCGGGAAACGGGCGTGGGAATTCTGCTACATATCACCGAGCACTTTTCTTACCATGTTGGTCAGATTACCTATTTCGTCAAAGCGAAAAATGATATGGATGTCGGGTACTATAGCGATCAGGACCTGAACAAGACCTCCTAGGAGACTGTTGAAATACCCCGCTCGCCCTGTAAAATTTAGGAAAGTCTTTTGATTATTGAAAGACACAATCGTTCTCCATGCGATCCTGACTTCGTTGATCCTCAGTCAGTTACCGACGGGTAGCCTCCCTCGGTCTCGCCTCGCCAGGCACAACGATTTACGACTGCAGCATCAATCTCGGTATTTCAACAGTCTCCTAGTGCAGCATTTCCACAATAACTAATACTATTGTCGGCT